>JBGTFN010000019.1:0-4043 GCA_041747275.1 Gemmatimonadaceae bacterium
GCCGCGGAGCTGGCGCACGAAACTTCACGCAGCGACCGACTCCGCGGTCGCCGCGCCCCGCTAACCCAGTCTCAGCGCGCCGACGTGGTGGCCGGTTCTGCGGTGTACATCAGTGGCCGGATTTGAGGTGTCCACCGAGGCAGTGCGCTCGCGCCAGCGTTACAGCATTGCCGCTATCGACTCATATTGGTTTGAGGCGATGCTGGCCACGCTCCCTGCGACTTCGCCTGCGCATCGGTGCCAAGCGCCATCTGGCGCTCGACACCGATTGCATTCTCCGTCTTCAGGCTTCAGGGCGTTACAGCGTATACAGCATCGGCGGGCAGCGCGACCGTGCTTCCCCGCCGTCGTCGCAGACCGAGTCAGCGTTGAGTTTGAAATCCACTCACGAGGGCCTTGTCGAACATCACTCGCAGCAGGTGGTCCTCGCGCTCTGGCGGGTAGAACGGCTCGCAGGTATCCCGTAGATGTACAGCAGACATGTGCCGGTGGGCCGCGACGAGCGCCTTGCGAAACGAAGGCAGCTCCTTTCCGGAGACTGGAAGCGACCATGCTAGGGGCAGCATGATTCCGTCATCACTGCTTTCGTGCATCTCGCGCAGCTCCTCGGCGGTCCACGTGTGCGCTGCGAAATACGCCACCTCGCTCGCGGCGCTCAGAAACCGGGGTGTCGGGTCAATGATCCCGTCGGGTGTTTCCACCCACGCGTGCTCACGGATCATGTGAGGCTTCTGCGTTGAGTCGGCAACGAGCCCTTCGACATAGATGCCCGTCAAGATCAGTTCAAGAAGCGCCGCAACCGAATTGCGCCAAGCGTATTTGGGTCGGGCCTTTAGCTGTTGTGCGACAGAGCGGGAACGTTTGCGATCTACAGTCTGGCCTTCGGAGAAGAGTGGAGACAACGAGAAGTGGGCGGACATGGTCGATGTGGTAGGGACGACCGCGGCGCGGAGCGGCATTCGCCCGGCTCGGTCGTGTGACATCGAGAGCGTAAGGATCACCAATCTCGCGCACCACTCGCTCCGGAAGCCGACCATTTGTTCGGGACCGTTTATTGCACAGAGTAGGGAGTCGTGCCTATCACGTGACCTTACCGGTTGGTCCGCGAGCGATTTGCGCGTCATAACAAGCGACTGGCGTTGAGTCGATTGCGACGCGCAACTTCACGTGGCGTTGCGCGCGCCGTGACGGGGGCCGGCGCTGTCACGCATGGACGCCACTCTCGGAGACGCTCAGCACGCAACACATCGTGGTTAAGCGATGATTGCGGCGCGCGCTATCTCATTGAAAGGGTGCCCTACACCGAACGTGTTCGGCCGCGACGGCCGGCCACAGCATCTGTGCTGTTGTGGCCTTGCTCTCGGGCGTTCTGGAGCCACGAGTGAACTTCGCCGAGCGCCCGAACAGCGGCTGGGAGCCCGCCGTCGCGATAGGCCACCGCCCAGCTCCGTCGGAATCGCGCAGTGGATCCGGGCATCCGCAGTCCGCCGAGTTCCGGGACTACTATCACGAGTTGGCGTCGCGCCTTGGAATCGGCCGGCGGAGCCAGCAGTCGCCGGTTAACCCGGTCCAGCACCATTTCCATGGCAAAAACCTTCGCGGCGACGGTGCTCCGAGGCTGATCGAAAATCTGGACCAGCTCGTCGAAACCGATCACGTCGGATGCATCCGCAACGAAGGGATTTGTTGATGGAGCGAGATCTGTTGGAAGGCACTCGGCAGGGACTGTGTTCGGCATGTCGTTGCTGGATGGGGTGATTTCAGAGTCTACGGGACTCGTGCAGCCGGGCGCCAGACGCGAGGGACCGCCGGCGATGCTGCGTCACACCCCCGCCTTGCCAGTCCTGACACGCGACTGCTGTAGCCCTTCACCCGAGGGGCGTCACAAGGAGGCCTGAGCTTCCCGCCCGTTCAATCCTGTCACTCGGCGAGACTTGCCAAGATGCAAGACGGAATGACTATGCCCCGACTCGATGCCGACCTGTGGAGACGACTTGTGGTGAGCACACGAAGCGGCGTGTGCCGAGATGGCAGCGGGAGGCACAAGTCACCGGCGGGGCCGCAGTGCCGGCGCGCCCCACAAATAGTGAATCACTCCATCCGTTTCGATACGAAGCGAATCGCCACGATTCGATTCGATATGATTTCACGCCTGCGATACGACGAAGCCGATTCTTGAGGCCAGTAGAGCGGAGCCGAATCACTAAATAGGCAGTCTCAGTCGAAGACTTGGAGCAACCATTCATATGACGCCTTGGTGCGCTTCCGATGGCCAGCGTCGCCCGTCGTGCTACTGCAGTACCCTTCGATAGGTGACAATCCGTGCCAAGAGAGTGTGGCGAACCTCGTGCCATCCCGTAGGCTGGGGATATCACATCATCCCCCCGAAAATGCTCACCACACCGAGCACATCCAGCACGAAGACGGTTGCGACTTTCACGCATCCAACAGTTTCGCCGTCGTCAACCGTCGGAGATCAGCCGCCGTTGCAGACGGACTGCAGCGATGGCGCGCCGAGCCCCGTGAGCGCGTATGTCAATGCACTCGCCGATCATCTCAACGCCCGATGCGACTCCGTAGGTGAGAACGCGCTCTCCGCCCCAGAACGGGTGTGCGCAGATGCATGGTTCCTGCATATTCAGGTCTATAGAGGGGGATACTGGGGTTGGTTCGACAATGGCTACGCCGACCGTGCAGCGGAGACTCTTTCGGCGTTGATTGCAATCGGTGCCAACAATGACGCGCTCCGTCTGCAGCGAGCGCTCGACGTGGTGTGGGAAGCGGAAGGCAAGCGTCGCCGCTGCCGGGACGATGATGATTCTTTGCCTCGACGGCGCATCTACCGATGGGAGTCAAGAAGACTCGCCGCGCTTGATCTGGAGTACTACGCGCAGGAGGAGAGCTTCTTGTACGCGTTGGAGCAATATGCACGCGGGGCGACTCAGTCGACTCCGGAGGCGTTCCCCGGGTTCTCGGCCCCCATGGTCCCCGCTGAGCCCGGACGGGGGTGAACGCCGCCCTCGGCGGCAAATATCAAACCGACGACCGGTCTGATCCCCCCCGCAGCGTGCAGTTCTTGTCGGTTTTGACACGCTGGTGGAGAGCCTTTGACTCCCGATCATGAGCCTCGACCGGACGCCCGGACGCAAATGTGGCGCTTGGGTCGCGGAGTTGGGCTGCCGTGAGGGCGCGCCCTATGCTCCGAAGACATGCTCATCGAGCGAATCGATTCGATTCGATCTGAGTCGTCACGCCGTGTATCGACACTCCAGTGTCGCTCCCCCATCCCACCCCCTCATGTCAAGATCTCCCAACGTTCCCTACGAATCTCTTTTAAGCCTGGCTCGCGAGGCCCTTGAGACGGATCCCCAAATCACGACCCGAGAGTTTCACGTACGAGCAGGGGGGGGCAGTTTGACGCGCACAGGAGATGTCCTGAGAGCGGCCAAGCTTGAGAGCGGACTGGCTCTCCCCCAGGAGGCGGCAACGCTGCCCGCGGCGCTGCGCGTTCTTATGAGGGCACCAGAGGTTGCATCAGAAGACCTCTCGGACATCGAGGCTCAGCTCCGTCCTGTGCGGGATCACCTCGAGTCGGTCTTGCGGACCATCCAGAGCGCCGTCACTGAAGCGCACGACCGCTTCAAGTCGGCCGAGAAGGCCGCCGAGGTTAGGCTCGGTCAGGAGCTCACTGACGCTCAGGAGCATGTGGCCACCATCCGTGAGCACGTGTCCGAACTTGAGCGAGAGCTCGCGGAGGCGCGCACGGTGGTGGCGGAGGCCCGAGAGGCTGCGTCGAATCGCGAGCACCAACTGACGTCACGGATCGCGACACTCGACGCGATCATGATCACCGAGAGAGGCGCGCGAGCCGCGCTGGACACAGACCATACCCTGCTCGCCAACGAGATGAAGGCGCTGCAGATGAGCATTGAATCGATGCGTAGCGATTCGATCCGGATGCAGACTCAGCTCGAGGCCTGCGCACGCGAGGTTATCACCGAAACGGCAAGCGCGGAGCGCGCGTGCGCTCAAGAGCGGGAATC
>JBGTFN010000020.1:0-1913 GCA_041747275.1 Gemmatimonadaceae bacterium
GCTCGGCACCGTGCCACACGTCCGCGGCACGGTCGGCATGAGCACCCGAGGCCACGACACGGGCGACGCGCAGTGGTTCATCAATGTGCGCGACAATCTGCGTCTTGGCCGAGATTACACCGTCTTCGGCGAGGTGACCGACGGAATCGAGGTGGTGGACGGCATTCTCGAAGGCGACCGCATTGCCACGATGCGCGTCATTCGGTAGACGTAGAGCATGGCCTCCGACCACGACGACGAAGTCTCCCCAGCGTTCCCGTTCTCGCAGGACGCGACCAACGAACGCGGGCAGCCGCTTTACCTGCCCGACGCGGCGCAGCTCGTTCCGCCACCGCACACAATCAGCGCGATCACGCTCGGCGCAGGTGCGCGCGGCAACGTGTACGGCAATTTCGCGCTCGCCTATCCCGATCATCTGCGCATCGTGGGTGTCGCCGAACCTTCGGATGTGCGACGCGATGGCTACGCCGACCGGCATGCGGTGCCCGCGTCGGGGCGCTTCCACGACTGGAAAGAGGTTTTTGCGCGTCCGCGGTTCGCCGACGCGATCATCGTGAGCACACCCGACCACTTGCACTTCGCGCCGTGCATGGCCGCCCTCGAGGCCGGATACGACGTGCTGCTCGAGAAGCCGATCGCGCCAACGGAAGCCGAGTGTCGGCAACTGCTCGACAAGGCGCGGGAGACAGGACGCATCGTGGCCGTGTGTCACGTGCTTCGCTATGCGCCCTACTTCGCTCACATGCGCGCACTCATTCGTGAAGGTGCGGTCGGGCGCCTGGTGAGCATTCAGCACATGGAGCCGATCGGCCACGTACACATGGCACACTCATACGTGCGCGGCAACTGGCGCGACAGCGTGAGCACGACGCCTATCATCCTGGCCAAGTCGAGTCACGACCTCGACATTCTGCGCTGGCTGGTGGACCGACCCACGCGCGCGCTGCAGGCGTTCGGCGACCTGTCGTGGTTCAAGGTCGAGAATGCGCCGCCGGGCAGCACCGAGCGCTGCATGGACGGTTGCGCCGTGGAACCCACCTGCCCCTACTCGGCGCGTCGGATCTATCTCGAGCAGCGCATGCGCCTGTATGTCTTCAGTCTCGCGACCGACGAACCCAAACGAAGCGACGATATCCGTGCGGCGCTGGACACCACGGACTACGGTCGCTGCGTATATCGCATGGACAACGACCAGTGTGATCACTACACGGTCAACCTTCAGTTCGATGATCAGATCACTGCTACGTTCTCCATGGACGCATTCACGCCGATGTCCGGGCGGCGCACACGCGTGATGGGATCACACGGCTACCTCGACGGCGACATGCGGCATCTCGAAGCGCATGACTTCCGGACGGGCAAGGTTACGGAGTGGATCAGCGACGTGGTGGAGGAGAGCGATGACGACGCGCAGTCGGGGCACGGGGGGGGTGACTGGCGCATGGTCGCCGACTTCGTGCAGGCCGTGGCACATCAGGATGCGGGCCGGCTTTCGTCCACGATCGATCAGTCCATTGAGAGTCATCTCATGGCGTTCGCGGCGGAGCGGAGTCGGGAGCGGGGTACGGTGGAGGCGGTGTCCGTGTAACTGTGTCGTTCGGTGGCGCGGAGATGCAGAAATCTGCTCACACGCCCCGTTCCGGCTCATGGCGACCGACGAAGCAACACGGCTGAATGGCCTGATGGACCGGGCCATATGGCCGTATGTGCGTTTGACACCCTGCCGGAAAGCCTGATGCCCCCGGCCAGTGGCTCGTAGTTGAACAAACCTTCCTCCGCGACCTTCTATGAGAAAGGCAAATCTGTCAAGGCCACCGTGGTGGCCTTGCGGCTGGTTGCTCTCCGTCCGGCTCCGCGTCCCCTGGATCACTCTTCTATCCGCACTCGTGAAGCCCGCGTGATGCGGGCGGTGC
>JBGTFN010000021.1:0-3971 GCA_041747275.1 Gemmatimonadaceae bacterium
GCCGCTCCACGCCTCCGCCGTGTGTGAGGACAAACGCGGAGACGCGCAGCGTCGCGAGCGCGACGGGTGCGTTGATCGCGACGGTCGATGCGTTCGCGTGCGCCGGCGCGAGCGGCGACGTTGAGCAGATTTCCGAGCTCCTCGGCGAAGACGTCCTGCGCCTGATCCGGCCGTTCGACGTACCACGCATTGCCGCCAGCGGAGAACAGGGCGCGAACGACGGTGTCCTGGGGGTGGTCGCGTGCGGCTGGTGATCGAGGAGGCGCGAGGTGTCCATGCGCGTGTCCGTTGTGGCCGTTGAGGGCGACGCTATCCGAGGGCGAGAAATCCAATCTCGGGGTGAACACAAAGCTCAATCACCGACGCTCTGTGCGCCTGAAGCAGTTCCGCTACCTCACGCGTGGTGCAGTTTCCCAGCCGAATCCATACAGCTTTCGGCGGAAAGCCTCGGAAAACGCTCAGTCGATGGAAGTCTTCGTCTTTGGTGACGAGCACCAGCTCATGTTCCGCCGCATAGGTCCAGATCGCGGTATCCCGAGCACCCTGTAGTCCCACGTCGCGCAGATGCACGGACGCCGGGAAAGTGTCGGCCAGAGCGTGACGAGCCGCGGCCCAAGATTCTCGTCGAAGAGCAGCTTGGGTGTACCGAGGGCTATTTCAGACAGCCGGAATACTCCGGAGCGTGCGCTCGCGATCGGCGGCGTAGGCCAGGCACGCGCGAATGTCCTCACGCGTAAGCGAAGGGAACTCGCTGAGCACCTCGTCTTCGCTTTCGTAGGCCGCCAGGTAGGACAGCACATCGCCCACGGTGATGCGCGTGCCGCGCACCGTTGGCTTACCGAAGCGAATCTCTGAGTCGATGACGATCCGGTCGTGGTAGTCCATATCTGACACTAGGGATCAGCGAGATGGCCGTCAAGACGCAGCGGAGTGCGCCCTTGCGCGAGGCCGCTGGTCATGCGGTTACGGCTTCCATGTAGGGACGCATGACACGCTCCACGCGACAGGCGCGGGCGGCGCGTTCGAGGTCGGTCATCTTGAAGCGGCGATCGCGCCACGCCTCCTTGAGCGCTTCTACTGCGACATCAACACCGACGCGGTTCCGTGCCCAGAAGAGATCGGCGATGGTCTTGGCGACGCTGTAGACGCGGATGGTCGAAACGGCTGAATGTCAGCGGTTTCACACATTGCAGCGTGCGTGGCGCCATACCCGTGAGCCGCTCATCCTCGAAGTCGCGCAGGAGCTGCGACTCTCAGGAGCGACCGGCGTAGATGCGGTCGACTATCCGTCGGACGGCCAGGATGGCGGGCAGACTGTAGTGCCGGAGTTGCCGGGCGACTTCCCTGGTGCCCTCAGTTTGAACTGGTAAGTAATCCTTACAGGTTGCCGCCGCATTCTCCGCGAGCGGCCGCGGCCGGGAGAGACTACCGTTGACGCCACTCGGTGGCTATCCGAATAAATACCGAAACACACCTTTTTTGTCAAGCGCGGGTGCAAACAGCTTTCCGGACGTCGCGATCACCATCGGTCGGTTCGGCTGAACGACACGTTTCGACTGATGTTGGAACAGAAGAAGGACGGTGACGGAAAGCTGATCGTCGAGATCATCGGCAAGTCGTACAAGCAGTGGATGTCATCGAGTGCATCTATCGGTTTCGGTGGACGGAGGAATACGTCCTCCATTCGCGGGCAGTCGTCGGGGCGTGGGAGTGGGGTGCCGCTGGGCATGGCCCAGACGACGCCGTTTCCGTCGCCGCCTTCGCTGAACTCGTAGGCGTGCAGCGTGAAGCCTGGCTTGATGCGAAGCGTGGTAAAGATCGCGAGGATGCGCATCGGGTCGACCGCACTGATGGACCAGGTTCGTGGTGATCTCGCAGATACCGCAGGCATCGGGCACTCCGGCGAGATCGGCGAACGACGCGGGGCTCCAGGCGATTGGGTGCTGCGAACTCATCGCGTTACGCTCCCGTCTCTCGGCGGGCCTCCTGAAGGATCGGCTCCAGACCCCTGCGAACCTCGTGAACCAGCTCGGTCAGACTCGGCCCCTGCAGTCGGTTCTTGTGCAGAAATGCGCGCCAACGAGTTTGGTTGTCAACGTCTGCCGAGAACGCATCGCTGAGTGCGACCGGCAACGCGACGGGCAATATGGTACGGCGCCTTTCGAAGGTCGCTGCGATCGCTCGCGCAAGATGCGCGGAAGGCATGCTTCCTTCGCGCAGCAGTGCATGCACGTCGAAGTAATCCTTCATTCGGCTGTTCCGCATGCCCAGGAGAACCATGGCGTGTAGCTTCTCCGCCACCACGGTCTCGCGCGTATAGACGCGCAGGCGCGGGCGCGCCATGTCGAGCAGCGTCGGGTAGTCGAGCCACTGCGGATTCGGGGTCACCACATCTCCTACTCCGACATCCACCTGGATTCTGATGCGGGCCGCTCCGAGTCGCGCCTGCAGGGTGACGCGCCGTCCGCCGTACGGGTCCTCTCTTCGAATTGCCTGAACCTCTATCGTGTTCTGGAGAAACACGACAGCGTCGGGCTCCACCTCGACGGCACAGACGTCATGAATGATGCCGTGAAGAGCCGCGTCGGACATCTCCCCAAAGCCGAGCAGATCCGCGTCGCGTGTGGGCCGAAGCGTCTCTCCGAGCCAGGCGAGCATGAGCAGCGCGCCTTTGAGAACGAACTGCTGTTCGTACGCTGATCGCGACAGACGATACAGGAACCGCTCCACGCCATACCGTGTGAGCACCAGGTTCGGATCGACGCCGATCTCTCTTGCATGTCGTGCAAGACGTGCTTGCACCGATCGCGCCAAGCCGCTGCGCTCACCATTCATGCGGTGAGCGCCGCGAGGTAGGGCTGCATGACGCGCTGTACCCGGCAGATCCTGGCGAAGCGGTCGAGTTCATCCATCGTGAAGTGTCTGGCGTGCCATGCCTCGCGCAGTGCCTCCAGCGCGACATCGAGTCCGATCTTGTTGCGGTACTTGAAGCAGTCCGCGACTGTCTTGGCGACGCTGTATATCTTGACCGGTCGCCCCTCGATGGCGTGTTGCTCGACGCCCTGTGTCAGCGCGTCGCCGGAGAAGCGTACGATGCGTAGCGGCGGCCAGTCCAACTTCGGTCGCCAGGCGCGCCGGTCGAGCGCCATCCACACTTCGGACGGCACATGCGTACCGATGCCGTGGTACTGCAGCGCCGACAGCAGGCAGATCACGCCGTACGGCACGGCGGTCGCGGCGATGACAAGCCCGTGGTTCTCGGTGATGGGCTGTGCGGCGCGTCGGTACAGGCCACGAGCAATCCGCTCGATCGATCCTTCCCGCACCAGCCGGGTCAATGCCTGCCGGTGAATGCCCGCTTCCGCGAGTTCTTGCGGCGTTACTCCGCGCGCGCGTCGGGCGAGCTTGAGCGTCTGAGCGCGATCGGTGGTGGTGGGCATGTGGCGAATAATAGACAATTGAGCATATATGTCAAGGATGTGCCACGGCATTGTTGCCGAGTAGGTGCGGCTGACCACCACTCCGCTGGCGCGAATCAAGGGCAACTTGAGGAAGGCGGGATCAGCTCCTCCCCATCTAGACTATCTTTGCCGTTGAAGTTGTCGTCATTCACCGGTAGGTCCGCGCCGTAGTTTCGCGTCATAGTTGCCCTTGCCACGACGCGCGTTGTGCGTGCGTTGCATCTGATACTTCGCGTCGCGTTCGGAGTAGTCACCGTCCCGATAGCGCGCCTCCATTTGCGCGAGGTCGGCTGACTCGGCCAGCATCTCCGATGCGAACGCGACGTCGTCATAAGCCGGGGAGGAGAGAATGCACTGCTGCGCGTCCTGCATGTGCTGTGCGGCCGCGTCGGCGTTGCCTTGACGTTGTTCGCGAGCCGCAGCTTCACGCGCCTTCGCGGATCGGGCCATGACGATGGCGCGTTCGACCTCGGGCACCATGTGCGCCTGGCCGTCGAGCGTGGCCGCGAT
>JBGTFN010000022.1:0-14787 GCA_041747275.1 Gemmatimonadaceae bacterium
GAACGTCCGGATCGCGGCCCGCGCGAGCCACGTGAACATCGCCATCCTCGCGAGGCTCGTGAGCCGCGCGATGCCGCGCCGCCGAGTGTCGTGGAAGGCACCGTCGAGGGCTGGTTCGACTTGCAACGCGACGCCGGATTCGTGCGCCAGGCGAGCAACAGCTACCTGCCCGAACCCACCGATCCGTTCGTTCCGCCGTTGCTGGTGCGCCAGCACGCGCTGCGTCGCGGCGACAAGATCGAGGGCACGTGGGGCAAGGATCACCGCGGACGCTCGGTCGTCATCGAGATCACCGCGCTGAATGACGGAGCCGCAATCGCTGAAGGCAAGCGGCCCGACTTCAATACGCTCACGGCGAGCTACCCTGATCGTAAGCTCACGCTCGAGACAGGGCAGGTCGCAAAGACGGGTCCCGAACTTACGCGCCGCGCGATCGACCTCATTGCGCCCATCGGCTACGGCCAGCGCGCACTCATCGTGGCACCGGCTCGCGCCGGCAAGACCACGCTGCTGCAGGCGATCGTGGAAGGCGTTGCGATCAACCACCCCGAGGCTGGCCTCTTCATCCTGCTCGTGGACGAACGTCCCGAAGAAGTGAGCGAGATGATCGAGTGGGGTTATGGCGAAGTCGTCGCGTCAAGCTTCGACATGCCGGCCAAGCGCCACGTGGAAGTTGCCGACATGGTGCTCGAACGTTCGCGTCGCATGGTGGAGCAGGGCAAGGATGTGGTGATCGTGCTCGACTCCATCACACGCCTCGCGCGCGCCCACAACACCGTGGAACGAGGCACCGGTCGCACCCTCTCCGGCGGCCTCGATTCGTCGGCCATGCAGAAGCCAAAGGCGTTCTTCGGCTCCGCGCGCATGATCGCGCCCGAGAACGGGGGCGGATCGCTCACCATCATCGCCACGGCGCTGGTGGAAACCGGTTCGCGCATGGACGACGTGATCTTCGAAGAGTTCAAGGGAACAGGCAACTGCGAAATGAAGCTCGATCGCAGCCTGGCCGACCGTCGCATCTATCCAGCGTTCGACATTGCCGTCAGCGGAACGCGTCGAGAAGAGAAGCTCTATCGGCCGGATCAGTTGCAGAAGGTGCACCTGCTGCGTCGCGGGCTCGCGCAAATGCCGCC
Source organism: Gemmatimonadaceae bacterium (assembly GCA_041747275.1). Classification (GTDB taxonomy): domain Bacteria; phylum Gemmatimonadota; class Gemmatimonadetes; order Gemmatimonadales; family Gemmatimonadaceae; genus JAABRT01. Next base: position 1,134 of record JBGTFN010000022.1, read on the forward strand.
GCAGGCCGGTATGGAGTGGCTCATCAAGCGCGTCGCCGGCACCAACGACAACGATTCGCTGCTCGACGGGCTCTGAGCGCTCGCACACATCGCTGAGTGGTCAGACGTCCTGACACACTGATTGACCGACTGCTGCGCTGGGCCACATGGTCGTGGCTCGGCGCAGCATTGTCGTGTTGGGCGGCCATCGCGTGGTATGGTGAACGTTGGCTGCCCGCCACCCTGCTGCTCTACGGTCCGCGCTACGTGCTGCCGTTGCCTGGACTGCTGCTTGTGCCGTTCGTGCTCTGGCGTTCATGGCGACTGATTTTTCCGCTCGCTGCCGCGACGATGATCATGCTCGTGCCAGTGGCCGGCTGGAACGTGCCGTTCGGCCGATTGCGCGGCACGCCGAGTGTCTCGTCCGATCAAACCGTCCGCGTGGTGACATACAACGTGCGCGGCGGACAGCTCGTCGCGCAGTCCATCTCGCAACTGATGGACGAACTGCGGCCGGACATCTTCGCTGCGCAGGAATGCCAGGACGAACTATTCGCGGCATTGCAAGAGCTGCCGAATCGTTATGCCGACCGTGATCGCCGCCTGTGCGTGTCGAGTCGCTGGCCGATCCGGCTGGTTGAAGCGATGCCCAATCAGGAGATTCTCGAGGCACGCATCGGCGGCTTTGGTGGCGCCGGCATCGTATCGCGGTTTACGATCGAGACGCCGCTCGGCGCGTTGCCGTTCATCACGCTGCATCTCGAGACCGCGCGCAAGGGTCTGCGCACCGTCCTGTCGAAAGATCGGAGCGGATCCGCGATTCAGGCGATGGGCAATTCGCTGGTGCGCGAAGCCGAATCGCGTCGCGCGCGGGCCTTCTTCGATCAGCTCGGCGATGTGCCCCGCATCGTGGCGGGAGACTTCAACATCCCCGTCGAGAGCCCGATCTATCAGCGCCACTGGGGTGATCTGCACAACGCATTCGGTGTGCTCGGCACCGGCTTCGGTTGGACCAAGCAGGAAGGTTCGTGGATCCGCATTCGCATCGACCACGCACTCGCGGGCGGCGGCCTGCGGGCGAAGGAAGTTCGACTCGGCCGAGATTATGGATCGGACCATTTGCCCCTGCTCTCCGTCTTTGCGTGGCCAACGGCGAAGTAACGCCGGTAGGGTTCTTGCTTCGCGTGGGTCGACGCGCTACCGCGCGTACACGTCCAGCAGCGTCGCCGCAGCGCGCATCCCCTGACGAAAGTTCTCCTCGGAGATCCATTCGTCAGGAGCATGTGCGTTCTCACCCGGCAGTCCGAAACCCATGAGCAACACAGGAGCGCCGAGGATGCGCTCGAAGTCGCCCACGACGGGAATAGATCCACCTTCGCCGGTAATGACGGGCGCGCGGCCGAACGCCGCGCTCAGTGCCGCGACACCTGCGTCGTGCAACGGGCCTTTAAGGTCGGCGCGCCACGGCCGGCCGCCATGCATGGCGGTGACAGTCGCGACGACGCCCGGCGGTGTCACGCGCGCGACGTGTTCGGCGATCAGGCGTTCCACGACTTTCGGATCCTGGTCCGGCACGAGACGGCAGCTCACTTTCGCCATTGCCACCGCCGGAAGCACAGTCTTCGCACCTTCGCCCGTGTAACCGCTGAGCAGTCCGTTCACTTCACATGTGGGACGCGTCCACAGGCGCTCGAGCACCGTATATCCCCGCTCGCCCCCGAGCGCCGGTGCACCGACCTCGACGCGAAACGTTTCCTCGTCGAACGGCAACGTGCGCATCTGCTTGCGAACCGTGTCCGGCCACGCCTGCACCGCATCGTAAAAACCGGCAATCGCCACGCGTCCGTTGTCATCGTGCAGCGTGGCGAGAATGCGCGCCAGCGCCATGGCCGGATTCACCACTGCGCCACCGTACATGCCCGAGTGCAGATCGCTATCGGATCCGCGCACATCGATCTGCACGTACGCGAGCCCGCGCAACGACGAGAGAATGCTCGGAAGGCCTGGCGCAAACATCGTGCTGTCGGAGATCACCACGCCATCGCATCGCAATCTTTCGCGATGCGTCTCCAGAAACTGCTCGAGATTCACACTGCCCACTTCCTCTTCGCCCTCGGCGAGCACGATCACGTTCACCGGCAGCGTGCCGCGTACCGCGAGATGTGCTTCGAGCGCCTTCACGTGAAGGTACAGCTGTCCTTTGTCATCCACGCTGCCTCGCGCGTAGATGCGTCCGTCCCGCACCTCAGGTTCAAACGCTGGCGACGTCCACAGTTCGAGCGGCTCGGCGGGCTGCACATCGTAGTGTCCGTACACAAGCAACGTTGGCGCATCCGGGCCAGCGCCGTTCCATTCGCCCAGCACCACCGGATGTCCTTCAGTTTCCATGAGCGCCGCGGTGATACCGGCGTGATTCAGCCGGTCGGCGAGCCAGTGCGCCGCTCGACGACAGTCGTCCGCGTGCTCCGAACGCGCGCTCACGCTGGGAATGCGCAGGAAGTCGAACAACTCCTGCATGGCCTCGCCGTGATGCGCGGAAAGCCAGACGTCGAGATCTGCCGGAACGGTGGGCGCAGCAGGAGCGGTCATGACTCGAGAGGAAAAGGATTCAACGGCTGAGGAGACGATCGCCGGCCAAAAGCCCCAGCAATGTTGCAGCAACAGCAAGGGACACGCTTACCACAACGTACGCCGCCGCGCGCGCAACGCGACCTTCCTGCGCGAGCGTGATGAGTTCGGCGCTGAAGGTGCTGAAGGTGGTGAAGCCGCCGCAGAAGCCGACGGTCATCGCGATGCGCCACGCGGGATCGAGGCCGGGTGCACTCAGCCATCGAGCAAACAGGCCGATGAGAAAGGCGCCGAGTACGTTGACGACGAGCGTGCCCACGGGGAATGCCCAGGGCAGGCGGGTGAACAGCAGCCCGAACGCATAGCGCGCCACTGAGCCTGCGCCGCCGGCGAACGCGACCGCAAGCCAGATCTTCACAGCGTGCTCACTTCCATGTCAGTTGGCCGAGCGGAGGAATATCAACGGCGATCCGGTACACCCATATCTTGCGCTGCGTCACAACGCCGCCGTCGCGCGTCAGGTCCACCGTACCATTGAGTCGGAAATCCCGGAACCATGTGCCGACTTCGGCCGCGAGCGAATCGCCCTTGGCATTGGCCTCGAACACGGCAACGAGACCGTCTCCGGGTCGCACCCGGTCATGCGCAGTGTCCCACAAATCATATTGATTGCGCCGCGAAGCGAGATTGAGCGCGAACACCGTGGGCTGGTCGGGCAGGTGAAACGCGAGCTCTGATGCGTCCTGATAACGATTGGCGGCCACCCACACATCCACGCTGCCATCGAGGAACGGATCTCGGCGCGTACTGTGCGTGGCGGCGGCGAGCGTTTCCCAGCCGTGGGCGCGCGCGATCGGATCGCGGCGCGGCGGAACAGGCAGGAGCGGCTTCCACGCCTGCAAGGCAACGACCACGAGCAACAGTCCGGCCAGCATCACTCCTGCGCGGTACCAGCGCCCGTGCGCCCAGCGCCCAGAGGTGGCAGCAAGCAGCGCGATGGCCGCGGGATAAATCGGGGCTGGCCAGTTGGCCTCGACGGATCGACGCCATGCGCTGAAGACGAAGACGCCGATGGGAACGACCACCATCATGCCGAGTGCGAAGCGACGCACGAGCATGTCAGTGGCGGACAGCCGCTTGCGTACCTGCCATGCGTCGCGCAGGGAAACAAACACGGCCATCATGAGCAGCACGAACAGGATAGGCGAGGCGAGGCCGAGCTGTCCGCCGAGCAACTCCAGTTCGCGCGAGAGCGGCGAACCTCGCACAGGCGAAAAGCCGTGCGAAAACTGGAACGCGAACGACACCCATTCATAGTACCAGTTCCACACCACGACCGGCGCAAACAACAGCCCTGACACCAGCGTCGCGACATACGGACCCGGCTCGGCGAATCGCTTTCGGAGCGCCGGATGCAGCACAAATGCTACCGCCACCGCCAGCGGCATGAGCGCGGCGGTGTATTTGGACAGCATGGCTGCGCCGAGCGCCGCGCCGGTGAGCGTCCACCAGACAAGCGACGCCAACGAGCGCAGCGGTGACGACAGCGCGAGCGTGAGGGCGAGGCAGGCGAGCGCCAGCGATGCGAGAAACGGCGCATCTGGCGTAGCGAGCACGAAGCCGAGAGTCGCGAGCGGAATCACGAACATGAGCAAGCCGGCACGCGCGGCGGCCCGCGGACCGCCCAGTTGCCCGGCCAGCGCAATGATGGCCGCATGCGCGATGCCGCCCATGAGCCACGGACCTGCCCGTACTCCCAACAGCGTGTCGTCGAAGAGTTGCACCCCGGCCTTCAGCAGCAGTGCAATGCCGGGCGGATGGTCGAAATAGCCGGCTTCGAGTCGGCGCGTCCATTCCCAGTAGTACGTCTCGTCGGGCAGGAGCGGCACGAGAGAGGCCAGCAGCGCCCGCGCGAGCGCGCCGGCCAGCCACCACATCGCGGCGACCCGCCAATACCGCCTGGCGGCTGAGGGCGATGGGGGCGCGAGCGGATCGTCGTGAGCGGGCACGCAATGAAACTGACACGTCGGCGACGTATGTCACAGTCCCGCAATGCAGAAGTCGCTAACGAACACGGTGACCAGCGACGGGTAGACAGGGGTTGTATGCGTGGGACAGGTTGTATGTCGGAGAGCGCTTGTTCCGGTAGCGTGACGGTTACAACCATTCGTGTCCATGCGTCCTTGAGAGTACGTCGGTCTGGCCACGCGGTCGCACCGACTTCCTTCCGTTTTCTGCGTTTCCCGTGCGTTCTCGTGCGTTCCCGTGCCCTTCCCCAGTAGCCAAGGATAGACCTGCATGCGGGTCATGACCCTCGTCGCGTCTCAGCGCGCTCGCCGCCTTACGGCGCTCGCGTTTGTAGCAACCTCTCTCGTGTCCGTTGCCGGTTGCCGCGACCTGATCGTGCGCACCCGAAAGGCCGAATCAATTTCAATTGCGCCGGCCAACTTTGAAGTCCCCGTCAACGGGAGCGTGCGCGTCGTCGGCACCGCTTTCGACAAGGACGGCAATACAATCGGCAACAGGACAATCCGCTTTTCGTCGTCCAACTCGACGATTGCTACGATCACTGCCGACGGCCTCGTGATCGGCGTCTCGCCGGGCAGCACGATCATCGCTGGCGAAGTCGATGACGCGCGCGGGGAGACGACCGTGACCGTCGTGCCGGAGGTGCCTAGCAGCATTCTCGTGACGCCATCGCCGGTCACACTGCGGCGCAACAACGTGCGACAGTTCACCGCCGTGCCGCGGAACGCCTCCGGTACCGCGATCACCGGTCTTACGATCACCTGGCAGTCGAGCAACTCGTCCATCGCGAGTGTGACCCAGTCCGGTCAGGTCACGGCCGTCGCGCCGGGCAACGTGGTGATTGCGGCATCCGTGGGTCAGGTTGTCGGCAATGCGCAGGTGACCGTTACCGAGATTCCCATCGGCTCCATAGACGTGTCGCCCGCGAGTCGCACGATTCAGGTGAACGAAACGTTCATTCCCGATGTGACCTTGCGTGACACCGCCGCGAATGTGATTCCGATTCTCGGCCGCACGCTCAACTGGTCGAGCAACAACGAGCTCAACGCCACGGTGTCGTCAACAGGCGTGGTGCGCGGCGTGCGCACGGGCGTGGCGCGCATCACGGCGGCCTCTCCGGACAATCCGGCGATCAACGACTTCATCGATGTCACCGTCACCAATCGGGAAGTGAAGACGGTGGTGATCTCACCGCGTTCGGGCTTCCTGCGACTGGCCGTGCCACGTCAGCTGAACGCGCAGCTGTTCGACTCAACCGGCAGCTCGATCACCGGTCGCGTCATCACCTGGCAGAGCCTCACGCCCACTGTGGCGAGCATCAGCCCGAGCGGCAATGTCACGGGCATCTCGCTCGGCACGGCGCGTCTCACCGCCCGTGTTGACGATGTGGCAGATACCGTGCAGTTCACTGTCACGAGAATCCCCGTGGGATCGGTCGCGCTGTCGCCGACGAGCACGAGCGTCGTGCAGGGCAAGCAGATCACGCTCAACCTTACTGTCGAGGACTCCGCGGGCACGCAAGTCACGGACCGCGCGGTGGTGTGGGGCACGAGCAACCCGAACGTTGCCACGGTGAACAACGGAGTGGTGATCGGCGTGAGCTCAGGCAACGCTACGATCACGGCTACAGTGGAGAATCGCAGCGCCAACTCGAGCATCACCGTGCTGCAGGTGCCGGTGGACTCGATCGCGCTGGTGACCCCCAGCGATTCGGTGGTGGGCATCAACTCGATCGCCCCGGGCAACACGTACCAGATCCAGCTCGACTTGCGCGACGAGAACGGAGCCACTGTGCTCGGTCGAAACCTGTTGATCACGTCGAGTTCGCCGGGCATCGCGAATGCGTCGTGGAACCAGAACACGCGCATTCTCACGGTGAGCTCGTCGAGCGCTAGCGCGAACGGCTCGAGTATCATCACATTGCGTGCGATCGGACAGAACGGGCTTCCTGAGGGCAAGATCACGAGCATCCGTGTCAACGTCACATTCGTCGCGCCACCGCCCCCGTGACGGCTGCGCGATCGTTTGTCCGGGGACTGTTCGAGGGTGACCTGCATGAGTCCCTGCTGTTTCCGTATCCGGCGCCGCTGAACGAGCGAGCGCCGGAGGACGCATCCACCGCCGAACGTCTGGTCGCCGAGCTGCATCGCCTCGTAGCTACTGGCGTCATCGACTCGGCGCGCATGGATGAAGAGGAGCAGATTCCGGAGGCGGTGATCACCGCCTTCGCGAAGAGCGGACTGCTCGCGCTCTCCATACCGCGCGAGTACGGCGGACTGGGACTGTCCGCGTCCGGCTATGCCGTGGTCGCTGGTGCTGTGGCTGCGGTGGATGCCTCGCTGGCGGTGCTCATCGGCGTGCACTGCGGGCTGTCGTCGAAAGCCATCGTGCTCTTCGGCAACGATGAGCAGAAGGCCCGCTATCTGCCCATGCTGGCGCGCGGCGAGACACTTGGCGCCTATGCGCTTACCGAGCCCGAAACCGGCTCGGATGCACAGAACATTGTATCCCGCGCCGAACGTGCGCCCGATGGCCAAGGCTGGTTGCTGTACGGACGCAAGCACTGGATTGGCAGCGGGCATCGCGCGGGCGTGATCGTGACCTTCGCGCAAACGAGAGTTGAACGCGACGGCAAGATGGTCAACCGCCCGACCGCGTTCATCATTCGCCCGGACATGCGCGGCTTTCACGTGCATGGCACTGTGCGAAAGATGGGCATTCGCGGCAGCACGCAGGCCGAGCTCATTTATGACGGCCTGTACGTGCCCGACGACCATGTGCTCGGCGAGGTTGGCAAGGGATTTCAGGTAGCTGTCAACGCGCTCAACGCAGGTCGCCTGTCGCTTGCCGCCGGCTGCACGGCGGCATCGCGCCTGCTCATTCGCGAATACATCGCCTACGGAGAGCTGCGCCAACAGTTCGGCGCACCGCTTGCGTCGTTTGAGGTGACACAGCGAAAGGCCGCCACACTCGCGGCCGATGTATACGCCGCCGACGCGATGGTCGGCGCATTGGCCGCCGCGCTCGATGGCACAGATGTGGACGCGTCGCTCGAGGCCGCGATCGCCAAGGTGTTCGCGTCGGAGCTGATCTGGCGCGCAACCGACGAGATGGTGCAACTCGCCGGTGGCCGCGGATTCGTGAAGCCATGGCCGTACGAACGATTCCTGCGCGATGCGCGCATCAACCGCATCTTCGAAGGAGCCAATGAGATCCTGCGGCTGTATGTAGGACTGAATGGCGTGCAAGGGCCCGCCGCTCAGTTGCAGGAACTCGCCGAGGCGCTCAAGAGTCCGCTGCAGCACTGGGAGCGCGTGGCCGATTACGCGACGGGCCGCGTGAAGTCGGCCCTTGGCCGTCATGAGAAATTCGACGTGAAGTTGCATGCGCGTCTCGAGCCGCACGCGCGCTACGTTGAAAAGCACACCGCGGAACTCGCGCAGGCGACAACGCGCGCGGTGATGCGTCACAAGAAGCGCATCGTCGAGCGTCAGATGGTGGTGGAGCGGCTGGCGGACATGTCGGCTGAGCTGTATGCGCGCACGGCAACCATCTCTCGCACGCAGCGACTGATCGAAGAACGAGGCGTTGAAGATTGCGCGCGAGAACTCGACCTGTGTGACCTGTTCTGCGTGACCTCGGGCCGACGCTTTCGCGGGCTGCGCGTCGCGTTGCAGGAAGGCGGCGAGACGATCGACGATCGGCGGCGCTCGATTGCGGCGGCGTTGCGCGCGGATGGCGGTTACGTGGTACCGGCGGCGTTGCTCGACCTGCCAGACCCTGAGACGCCTGCTCCCTCGCTCACGCCGCCCGAGCCAGCTTTAGCCGAGACACCGGTCTCGCAGTCCGCATAATACCCCAGGGGGGTACCATTTTTGCTGGTCCAGGGATATCGTTGCGGCATGCTTCTCCGAGTTCGCCGATGGATCGCCGTGATGTTGTCGCTTGCCCTGCTCCCCACCGTGAGCGGGGGTGCGCAGTGCGCGAGCCATGGATCAGGCGCAATCACCGTCGGTGAAGAGTCGATTCCGTCGAGCGCGCAGGCCGCGGCTTCGCGGCACCAGCACGCCGGACACGAGCTGCACACTCATGGCGTTGAGGATTCGGGCGTAGCTTCGCCTCAGGTCTCACAACAGGACGCAGCGCAAGTCGCAGTGCACGCCGAAGCGCAGGCTAAATCCCACGTGCCGACTCATATCACGGCCGAGCAGGCACCACAGGATTGCTGTCCGCCTACGAGCGTGCCCGGCGCGTGCAGCAGCGCGATGGGCTGCGGCGTGGTGATCGCGGCGGAGACAGAAGTCGGCAGTGTCGCATTTCTGGCCAACACAGCCGTCGCGGCAGCACCAGGCAGCGTGTTGCCGCCGGGCCCCTCGCGCGCACCCAACGTACCGCCGCCGCGCGCCTGATGTGATCGTGGTTCGCGCTGACCCGCTCGGGGATTCAGCGTCGTCTGTCTGCTCGCGTGACGTGTAACCGCGTGCATCACCCGCTCACCCAGGTTTTTTACATGCATTCGATGATACGCGCGCGCCGCCCGGCCCGCGCCAGATGGCTGACGTTGATGTCGTTCGGCGCTGCCTTGCTGGCGCCGACTGCGCTCAGCGCTCAGACCGACTTCTTCAACACCGACGGCGGGAGACCGCTGCGTGTGCAGGACGCAAACTCCGTTGAGTGGCGCGCACTCGAGTTCCAGTTCGCGCCGATTCGCGTTGAGAAGCACGATGGGAACCGCTGGCGCACCTCGCTCGATCCTGAACTGGCCTTCGGCATACTGCCACGAACGCATCTGGCGGTAGGCTTTCCGATCGCGACGGTCGGACGCACGACCACCATCTTCGAACACGATGGTGGCGGTCCGTTTATAGAGCCCGCGCCTGGTGAGATCACTGGCCTGGCCGGCCTGCACCTGTCCCTCTTTCACCAGCTGAATGTGGAAACCAGCATCCCCGCGTTCGCCGTACGCGGAGAGGTTCTGCTGCCAGCGGGACCGCTCGGGCCAGACAAGGCGTATCCGTCGATCACGGGTATCATGACGCGTACACTGCCACAGTTCGGGCCGGTGCGTGTGCATGCGAACGCAACCGCGACATTCGGCGCAGCGCCGGAAACGATCCGCGGCGTCCCGGTTGGACCGATGGCGGAGGAGGTGCCGCGCTGGCTCGCGGGCGTTTCGGTGGATCGTGCGTTTCCGCTCAAATCGTCGCTTCTCGCCATGGAGTTGGTGGCGCGACAGGGCATGATCGACGGCGAAGCGGTTGCCTGGAGCGCTGGAGTCGGCGGACGTCGCCAGTTGTCACCTCGTATCGTGCTCGATGCGGGCGTAGGACGGCAGTTCACCGGCCATGAGCAGCACTGGTCGTTCACGGTAGGCAGCGCGATCGCGCTTGGCCTCGGCCGACGTCTTTTCTGAGAGCGGAGTCATACATGCACACCATCCCGAAGATCCTCCTGACCGGCGCGCTCCTCGCCGCAGCGCCCTTCAACGTTGCGTCGGCCCAGTGGGTCACCACGGCCGAGCAGTTCTATCCCGGCGGTAGCTGGAACTGGCGCTTCCTCAAGGTCTATCCCGACGCTGCGAAGCTGTTCAATGCCTTCGATTACGGCCACGCGATCCTCTACGAAGTGCTCTGGACGGAGCCGGTCGCGCGCGCCGTACCGCGCCTCGAGCAGCGCGAGTTCGACTTTCTTGTCAACAAACTGCTCGTCAAGCCTCCCGCACTTCCGCTGGCCGAGGAAGCAGTCGCGCCGTCGTACATGCGTCTCGCACCTGAGGCCAAGATGATGTTCGAGTGGGCGCACATCCTGCACCGGCAGATCTACGACATCTGGTCGGACGTGCGACTCGACAATGCCGGGAAGGACCGCGAGACCCAGCGCATTCTCGAGGCGTATCTGCAGCGCAAGGACCTGGCGTTCAGCGTCAAGCCAAAGAGCATGCGACTCATGCAGGAGATGCCGTACTCACTCGCCTTCCGTCAGCAGTACCCGAAATTCAACGGACTGATCTGGGCGTATCACTGGCTGCAAGTGGGATTGTACGAGCCGATGATCGTGGCGACCACCGTCGAGGAGCGCGACAGACTGGTGCGCGCCACCACTGATCGCTTCCGCGCGATGATTGCCAATGCACCCGAGAACATGCCGCGCGTCATGCCGATGACGGCCGCGATTGCGCCCACGTTTGCGGCGCGTTACCCGACGGTCGCGATCATCTTCGACAACCTGCACTCGATGCACGACGTCATCAGCGACATCCTCGCGAACGACAGTGTGCCGGACAACGCGAAGCGCCGCGAAATCCTGCTGGCAGCGTCACGCTACCGCGACGATACGTCGTACGTGATGCCGGACAGCGCCTGGCGCGTGATGGCAGACGAAATGGGGGTCGAGAATCAGGGCGGACCTGCAGTTGGCTTCGCGGCGGCATTCCCTACGCCCACCGTCTCACGAGGTGCCGTGATGCGTCATGACGACCGCACCGGAAAGCACATCGGCATGGGCTGGGGAGAGATGCTGGGCGGCAGCGGACACGAAGGACATGTGATGCCTCCGGCCAAGCCTCCCGTGCCGCCGTCTGCGCAGCGCTGACGCGCACACCGGCCAGCTCAACTCGCTTCACCGGCGGCATCATCAGCCGCCGGTGTGAGCCGCCGTTCTTCAGCTGTCGGCGGTGAGCAGGCCGAGTCGCAGCGCGAGCTTCACGTAGTCCGTGCGGTGCGTGATGTGCAGCTTTTCGTTGATGCGCTGCTTGTACGTGTCCACCGTTTTCGGACTGATCTGCAACTGCTCGCCGATCTCGGGCGCGGTATGGCCTTCAGCGAACAGGCGCAGCACGACCTGCTCACGATCGGTGAGCCGTTCGAAGCGTGAGCGATCGTCGGCGTGTTCTTCCTTTCGCGCGAGTCCGCGCGCGAGTCCGCGCGCCGCTGAGGGCTGCACATAGATGTCGCCGGCTGCCACGGTACGCACCGCATCCACAAGTTCACGTTCGGCGACCGTCTTGAGGAGATAGCCGGCCGCGCCCGCCTCGAGCAGTGCAGCAAGATGTTCGTCTTCGCTGTGCATCGCGAGCATGAGCACACGACGGGTTGCGGGCGTGCCGGGCTCGACCGAACGCAACGCCGCGGCCTTTACCAGTTCGCGGGTGGCCGTGAGCCCGTCCATGTCGGGCATGGACAGATCCATGACGATGACATGCGGATCGAAGCGTTCCGCCAGAGCCAGCGCCTCGCGTCCGGTACTGCCTTCGCCAACGACCATGATATCCTTGGCCGTGGCGAGGATGGCCTTCAGGCCCGTTCGAACTATCGCATGATCGTCGACGAGCACAACTCGAATCAGGTCGGGTCGCATACGCTGAATGTCGCGTTTCCCGTCAGGTGCGGCAAGCTTTTCAGCGATCCAACCGCTCGAAAGCAGTATTGCGCGATCGTTCAGCGCCATCATCTCGGCGCTTGAATATCCAGAACAGGTAGACGAATGATGGCAGCAGGATGATCGTGCCCACGCCGAGCACACCAAGTATGAGTTGCTGCGTAATGCGCGGGGCGGCGAGTTCGGTGATGGTGTGGGAAGGCGGCACGAGCCACGGAAACTGTGACCACGCCCAGCCCCATAGCAGAAAAGACGCCTGGGCCGCCGCTGCGATAACCGCAGCGAGCCAGCGACGCCGCCACAGTGCCCACACACCGACCAGTCCGGCAATGGCAGTGACGGTGTGCATGCCGAACGCCACACGTCCGCTCGTAAGCCCCTCATACACAAGCGGCGCCTCGTCGCGCGCGGCAACGATGGTGATGCTGCCCGCCACGAACACGCACACGGCCGCCTGAAGCGCGCGCGAACGAAAGTCGTCCTTCAGTTCGGGTTCGGTGCATTCCCACGCCAGGTACACGCCGGCGAGGTGGGCAAAGAGCGCGAGCGTGAGTACGCCGACTGCAATCGTGAACACGCTCAGCCACGGCGTGAGGTACAGTTCGGCGAACGTTCGTGTGCCGTCAGGAGCGATGAGCGCGGCGTTACCGCTGGCGATCGCGCCCAGGCAAAGTCCCAGCAGCACGGGCGTGACCATGCTTGCAATGGCGAATATTCGTCCCCAGCGGCGCTGTACGTTGTCAGCTTTGCTGTCATAGCTGCGAAATGTGAATGCCGAACCACGCAGTACAATGCCCACGAGCATGAGCGTGATCGGCACATGCAGCGCGGTGGAGAAATGTGCAAACGCGCGCGGAAAGCATGTAAACAGCAGCACGACGACCAGGATGAGCCAGACGTGATTCGCTTCCCAGATTGGACCGATAGCGTCGGCCACAGCGGCGCGTTGTTCCTCACGTCGCGGGCCACTGGCGAGCAGGTCCCATACACCGCCTCCGAAATCGGCTCCGGCAAGCAGCACATATGCATTCAGCGACAGCACCATGACGCCCGCCACGGCGTGCGGCAGCGTGAACAACGGTTCGACGGGATTCATGGCCGCACCGGGAGGGGAAGCTCTTCCGTGACGCCCGGGCGTGAGGAGCTGAGGCCTGTTTTGAGAATCTGACGGTACAGCAACCAGACGACGGCAATCGAGAGACCGATGTACAACAGCGTGAATCCGATGAATGGCACAACCAGTCCAGGCACGGGCGAAACGGCGTCGGCCGTGCGCATGAAGCCCTGCACGATCCACGGTTGACGTCCCACTTCAGTAACCGTCCAACCGGCTTCGATGGCAATGAAGCCAAGCGGTGATGTCCAGGCGACGGCATGCAAATACCGCCTGTCGTTGGGCAGCGAGGGACCACGTCCGCGCCGGCGTCGCCAGATGCGCACAATCGTCCACAGCGACACGAACACCATGATCATGCCACAGGCAACCATGATCTGGAATGCGATATGCACGATTGCCACCGGAGGGCGGTCTTGCTCGGGCACTGAGTCGAGACCCGGATAACTCGTCGCGGCCGAGCCGGACATCACGAGGGAGATTGCGCCGGGAATCTCAATGGAAAAACGGTTGGTGCCATTGGTGACGTCGGGCCAGCCACCGATCACAAACGGCATGGGCCCGGTGTGGTGATGGGCCTCCATTGCC
>JBGTFN010000023.1:0-23314 GCA_041747275.1 Gemmatimonadaceae bacterium
CGGCCGGCCGATGGGTGACGCTGGCCGTGCGTGACACGGGCCATGGCATCGCGCCGGAACACCTCAGCCGAGTGTTCGAACCCTTCTTCACCACGCGCGATGTGGGCTCCGGCGTCGGGCTCGGCCTCGCCAGTGTGCATGGCATTGCGGCGCAATCAGGCGGCGTTTTGACCGTGGAGAGCGAACCCGGACGCGGTGCGACGTTTACGGTGTGGCTTCCGGCAGTGGGTCCGCCGCCGGCGCGTCACGCTTAGAAAGACACCTGCAGGCCCGAGGTGAAGATCCGATCCGTTGTCCGGAAGTCCGGCTCCGGCAAGTTGTCGAACCGGATCACGTAACCAAGCTTGAGCGCGAGTCGCCGCGAGAGTGGAGCGACCAGGGCCGATTCGCTGTTCAAGCGATAGTCCTCGGTGACTTCGAGATTGGGAATGGCCTCAACGGTTTGCAGAAAGTACGCGGACTCACTGAGTATGCGCTTGTACAAGAGTGCGCCGCGCGCTGCAGGAAAATTATTGGGCACGCCGTCCACGCCCAGCTGTTGCGTCAGTGATGCGCCCGTCTCCACACGAAGCGTATCCCGAGGGGCCTGCCACACTCGAAACACCAGTCCCAGATATTCCTCCGTGCGCCGAGCAATGCCCGCGAAACGATTGCGATCATACAGCCCGCCTGCCGCGAGGGCCACCCACGGACGAAGTGCGTATTCCGCGACGAGCCCGGCGCGCAGCAGGTTCGCGTTCTCCTCACCATCTGCCTCTCCGTACACCACACCGAACAGTTGCTCGAAACGCCAGTAGCCACGTGTATGCACGAGTCGTTCGGCCACGTTCACGGTCGAGACACGCGTGTTGCCCGTGGTGGAGACATAGCCGAGGTCGGTGGTGAACTTCGTCACCGGCGTATCGACGGGGGCAGCGATCGCCTGCGTGGCACGTACGGTCGGTGCGGACTGCGCGAACGACGTGATCGGCAGCAGCGAGAGAAGTAGCGACAACAGGCGACGACACCAAAACTGCATCAGGACAGGCTCCACACAAGTTCCACACGACGAGAAAAGAGAAACTGCGACTCCTGCTGTAAACGGGCTTTCGAGCGTAGATGGTTCCGCCGTCAGAACGAAAGAAGCACCGCGGCGATGCCAACGGTCGCCATCGAGTCGTAGATCGAGGTGAGGCGGGGGAGGCGCATTTCCCAGCATAACGCGATACACTTATCGCGGCGCGCATTCTCCGGTCGCTCGACCGCGCACGTCGCCGCTCTCGAACCTCACATGGCATTCCATCAGACGCCCGTCTTTCCTCGCGGTTTTCGCTGCGCGAGCCGCAACGTTGGCCTCAAGCCGTCCGCAAAGGACCTGACGGTGTTCGTGAGCGATGTCGATGCTGCCGCCGCCGCCGTGTTCACGCGCAATCACTTCCCCGGCGCGCCGATCCTACTTGGCCGCGAGACCATGCGCGCGGGCAGCCTGCGAGCAATCATCGCGAACAGCAAGGTGAGCAACGTGGCCACCGGAGCCATCGGCGTCGAGCACGCGCGCCGCATGGCGGCGGCAGCGGCTACGGAACTGGGAGCGAGTCCTGACTCAGTATTGGTCAGCTCCACGGGCGTGATCGGTGTTCCGCTACCGATCAAAATGATCGAGGCCGGCATCCCGGGCATCGCGGCGGAGTTGCAGCACGATCCGCTCGTTGGGGCGGAAGGCATCATGACCACCGACTCGCACCCCAAGGCGCTCTCGATCTCCGTGGAAGACGCGACGATCACCTGGGTCGCCAAGGGATCGGGCATGATCGAGCCGAACATGGCCACCATGCTCGTCTATATCTTCACCGATGCTGCCTTCGATGCCGCCACTCTCGACCGTATGCTGCGCGATGCGGTCGCGGATTCGTTCAATATGCTTTCCGTTGACAGCGACACGAGCACCTCGGATACGTGCGTGCTCATGGCCAACGGGCACGCGGGCGCGGTTCCGGAGGAGGCGTTTCGCGAGGCATTGCTCGCCGGCTGCGTGCGCATGACAGAAATCCTCGCGCGCGATGGCGAAGGCGCGAAACATCTCCTGCGCGTACACATCCGTGGCGCCGCGAGCGACGCGGAGGCTCGCGTCGTGGCCAAGAGCGTGGTCAACTCTCCGCTCGTCAAGACGATGGTGCATGGCGCCGACCCGAACGTCGGCCGCCTGCTCATGGCGATCGGCAAGTGCTTCGACTGCACCATCCGTCCCGAGAGCACCGACGCGTGGATCAACCGCTTCCCCGTCGTGCGCGGTGGACTGCGACTGCCCTTCGACGACGGCACGGTGCGATCCGCACTGCAGAATGACCTGGTGGAGCTCGAGGTGGATCTCGGAGTCGGTGCGGGGAGCGCGACGGCGTTCGGCTGTGATCTTTCCCGCGAATACATCGACGAGAACGCGGCGTACTACTCGAGCTGACCTCTCGAACCGACGTCTCGAGCTGACCTCGCTACCCGCCGAGCACCCGCGCCGCCGACTCGGCGGCCTGCACGCCGTGCCACTGCGCTTCCTCGAAGAGCGAGAACCCGCTGAGGTCAGCGTGCGCGACGAACATGCGCGGTGCGGGTGACCATTGCGACAGCGTGCGATTGCGCGCGAGCAGTCCAGGCACCGGACGCGCCATCGCGTGTCCCCACCGCTTCACGTCGATCCGCGTGACGCACTCGGCGATGTCTGGGTGCGCGCGCGAAAGATCGGCGAGTATGTGATCGCGCCATTCGCTCCACGGCCGCGCCCCGAGCCAGCGCCTCGCGCCGGGTCCCGAGCGATCGACGATGGCGTGGTACCACGTCCACACACTCTCCGGACCCGGTCGGCCCAGGTACTGATGTGTGGCCGAGACGTATCCAAGCGAGTCGCTGCCGTAAATGACGTTGTCCCACGCAAGCGGCGCGCCGTGCTCCGCTGGGCGGCGGTCAAGCGTGATGTTGGCGACCACCCAGGGCGCGTAGTCCGTCTGGACCGGCACGCTCACCGATGGCATGACGCGCGGCAACACGAACAAGGGTGCCGACCAGATCACCACGTCACATTCGACATCTAGTCGCGGAGTACGCACGCGCCACCGCGGCCCCACCCGTTCAATGGCGTACGCCGGCGCGCTGGTGACGATGCGATCTCCGGCACGTCCCGTGAGATGACGAACCAGGAACGCGTTGCCCTCAGGCCATGTGAGTGGCCCTTCTTCCTCCGGATCGCGCGCCGCGAAGTAGTGCGCTGCAGCCCAGGCACTCACCTGATCGAGTGAGCCGCCGTAGTCATCGCGTGTCGCATACTCCACCCACCATCGCAGAGTCGGCGCGGAGTAGCCGTTGGCATCGAGCCACGCGCGCGCGCTGATGTTGTCGAGGGCAAACGTGCCCGCTGCCGGGCCACCTACTTCGTGCGGCGCCCCGGCCAATGGTACGCGGAACGCTCCCGTCGCTCGCCAGGCCTCAACCTGCGCACCGAATCGCTCCCACTGACGTCGCTCGGCGGCCGGCGCAGCGTCGAGCGGTTCGAGCCCCTCATTCCAGCGCCCATGCTGCCACAGGCGTTCCTGCGGGGAGTGGCACAGCGTGCGTTCGTCGAACGTGCCGTCATCGGCAAGCACGCCAGCCTCGTGCAGCAGCGTTCGCACATGCGTAGCGTCGGGGGCTGGAACAGGCAGGTAGTGTGCGCCCCACGGATAGCGTGTGATCGCATTCGCGCCGCCGCGTGAGTTGCCGCCCGCATCGCTCGCCAGCTCGAGCAGCAGCCAGTCGCGCATTCCCAGGGCATCGAGCCGCCAACCCGCAGACAGGCCCCCCATACCGCCGCCCACGATCACCACCCGCGCCCGACACTGCTCTCGCTTGCTTGCGTTGCGCGAGATGCGGCCGTCGCGCAGCGCGTGACCGACGGCGGCATCATCTTCCACGAATCCGCCGCTGATCGGTCGGCCACCCTTGCGCGAAAGTCCGATCAGCGCCGGCGCACCAGTTTCCGTGGAAGTGTTTGTCGCCGCGCCCAATGCGTTGCGCGCGATCACCGCTGCCGGCAGCGCTACGGCCAATCCTGCGGCGGCGCGCACCAGGAACTCTCGACGCGATGAGCGCCCGCTGTTGTCGGACATCAGCGGTTGATCGCCTCCCACTCCTGCTCGTAGTAGCGCACCAATACCTGATTGTTGAGACGATTCGGCTCAACGGGCACCGCGCTCATGTCCACAGGGAAATCGAAGAGCGCCGGAATGGCGCGCACTGTGAGGAAACGCAGCCCCTCCGGCAGCGAGTGCGGTGGCTGATACGGCACCGCGCCCGCCAGCACGAAACCCCACTCGCCGAAGCTCGGCACATACACGTGATACGGATACGTACGCAGCCCGGCGCCCTGCAGCGTGGCCACGATACTCCAGTACGACTTGCGCGCGAACAGTGGCGACGTGGATTGCACTGCGAGGAAACCGTCGTCCGCGAGATGCTGGCGCACGAGACGGTAGAACGCGCTGGTGTACAGCTTGCCCACGTGATAGTTGGACGGATCAGGAAAATCGATCACGATGAAGTCGAACATGCCTTCGTGCTGGTCGAGCCACACGAACGCGTCGGCGTTCACCACGCGCACCCGCGGGTCGAGCAGCGCGCTGTCATTCAGTGCAAGCAACCGATTGTGGGACGCGAAGAGCGTCGTCATGCCTTCGTCGAGGTCCACGAGCGTCACCGTTTCCACCTGCGAATATTTCAGGATCTCCCGCACCGCGAGACCATCGCCGCCGCCGAGCACGAGCACTCGCTTGGCGAGCGGCAGTGCTGCGAGCCCGGGGTGCACCAACGCCTCGTGATAGCGGTACTCGTCACGCGATGCGAACTGCAGATGGCCGTTCAGGAAGAGCCGCAGATCATCCTTCCAGTTGGTGAGGATGATGCGCTGATAGCGTGTGTCCTTCGCGAGGATCACGGGATCCGCATACATGCCTTCTTCGGCGAACGTGGTGATGGCCTGCCCTTTCCATAGTCCGGCGCCAAGCACCAGCGCGCTCAGCACCGCCATCACCTGCAGCGTGCGACGCTGCGGCAGTTCATGTCGAAACAACCAGGTGCTCCAGAAACCTACGACGACGTTGATCAATCCGAACAGCAACGCTGACCGAATCAAGCCGAGCCGAGGCACGAGCAGCAACGGGAACAACAGCGACGCCGCGAGCGCACCGATGTAGTCGAACGTGAGCACGTTCGCGACCACGTCCTTGAACGAGAAGCGCTCGCGCATGATCCGCATCAGCAGCGGAATCTCGAGTCCCACGAGAATGCCGATCAGCGTCACGAGTCCGTACAGCACCGGACGGAACGCGTCGGTCCAGGTGAAGGCGAGGAACAGGATCAGCGCGGAGAATCCACCCACGATGCCTACAAGCAGTTCGATGAGCACGAAGCGCACCACCACCCCGCGCACGATGAAGCGCGACAGCCAGCTGCCGATGCCCATCGCGAACAGGTACGTGCCGATGATCGTCGAGAACTGCGTGACGCTGTCGCCGAGCAGGTACGAGGCGAGCGCGCCGGCGACGAGCTCGTAGATGAGCCCGCACGCGGCGATCAGGCAGACAGTCGCGAACAGCGCGGCGTTCATGCCGTCTTCACAACTCGGTCAGTGAATGGCGGCAGCAACGATGATGCCGATCGCCAGCGCCGCTGACCCCATGAGGATCGCGGCGGCCGTGTTCTGCTTCTCTCCAATCTCATGCCACAGCTTGCCCGGTGTGAGAAAGTCGAGAATCACGAACGCCACCACGAAGAGCACCACGCCGAGTCCGGCGAACACCGCCGCCGCCAACACGTTCTCCGTCAGGCTGTATTGCACAGGAGTACCCTCTACTTGCCGCGGAGCGTGCGGCCCGGAATGTAGTATGGAGACCGGTACGAGCCGGGATTGGCGCGCACGGATTGCGGATCCACCACCGACGACTGCGTGCCTCCGAAGCTCCAGCCGCGATATTGTGCGGTCGCGAGCAAGGCGAGCACCGAGACACCGTACAGCGAATACAGCACGGTTCTGATCATGCGTGAGCCTCGTCCGGGGGGAACGAAATGGTCGCGCCTTCGTGATCGCTTTCCATCCATCGGCGATTCTCGAAACCCACGGCCGGAAACCACGCGAGCACGGCGGGCACCAGGAGCGCGACGAGCGCCAGCACGAAATGCGAAATGGCCGGTACGTCCCGTCGCACCGTCACCTTGTAGCCGATGATGGAGCTGCTCATCGGCTCGCCACCTTCCGGCGCAATGCGCAGCAGGTAGCGGCCGGACGGCACCGACGGGAGCGTCACCTTCGCCTTGCGAGAGCCTTCCGTCCACCTTCCGTCGCTGTCCACACCGGAATAGAAGCTCGTCTGCACGCTGGCGTCTCGCGCCTGTCCTGAACTCTCGTTGATAAGCGCGAGCGCGAACCACACCCAGTCATTGTTGACCGTGGACTCGATCTCGATGCGCACGTTGCTCTCGCGTCCGCGCAACTCGAACGGTTCAGTGACCAGCGCGTTCGCTTCGCCAGTGGTGCGATCATACGACAAGCCTGGCTGCTCGAATGCGACTTCGTTGCGTGTGAGCGCACAGCTGCCCACCGCCATGACCAGCCACAGTCCCAGAAGCCACGCGGCAACTCCTCGAATCCGTCGCGCACTGCGCACGTGTGGATTGGGCTGATTCGCAAACACGCCGGTGGGACGACTGTCCAACGACGGCAGGTTGAACATGCGCGCCATGTCGGCGGGCGGCGTGTATTCGCCGCGCGACCACGTGGTTTCGTTGGGCGTGGATTCGGCGGAGAGCAGGAACGGCGGTGACGTGAAGTCGCGCGCTCGCACCTCATCGCCAACACGCAGCTCCCATGGAAACTCTCCGAGCGCCGACGTGGTGCGCGCGTTGGCGCTCTGAAAGTGATGATACTTGCGGTCACCGTACCGCGCGTACGGCCGCCCGTACCCCGAGTGCTCGGCCGGTGGGCGACGCAGCTTTTCGATCACGTTCCAGTGTCCCTCGTACTCCGAGAGATACCTGAAGCCGTGATACGGATTGAAGCAGACGTACTCCGTCCATGTGTAGTCCACGCCCTCCAACGTGATCGTCACCGACTGGCAGCCGATCACCTCGTATGCCACACCGCGAATCTTGCCGCGCGTTCCAAGCGGGATGCGGGGGGCGAATGGCATGCGGCGCGCGTGTTGCTGCAGCATGCTGAGGTTCGGATCGAGCGCATCCAGCACCGACCCGCACGTGCCACACGCCACGGTCACCGCCCAGCCCTCGGCGTGCAGCGCGATGCCTGCACCGCAGTTCGGACATGACAGCGAGTCTGCCTTTACCATCCAGCGAACTCGCGCATGCCCGTTGGCGACAGTTCGCGCCATGAGACGTACTCGCCTACGAACAGTCGAGCCGGCAGTTCACTGCCGTCGAGTGTGGCGAATACGTCGTCGCCGGCAGCAAGATCAGCGAACCAGCAGAGATCGCGGCTGTCAGTGATGAAGGGCAACTCGCCTTCCGTACCGATATACGCCGCCTGAGTCAGCGAGGTGACGACGTAGCGTTTCAGTGGTGTGTCCACCGTATCACCGACCTTGAGCGACGACGGATCCGGCAGCGGGCGTCCGGGCGCGATCTCCTGCGTGACTGCGTATTCGAGCTGCGCATCGGACAGCCATGCACCGTCACCATTGCTCAGTCGGCAATACCACTCGTTCCAGCGTCCGCGCGACCACGCGTACGACAGTCGTCCTACCACGACAAATGTGTGCTCGCGCCAGCGACCTTCCATGCCGAGCTGCACCGGAGATCCCGTCACAGGAAAGTCCGCCTGCTGGCCCACCTTCTCGAGCGCGAGGTCGCGGCGTACCAGCACCGATTTGCAGAAGTTGCAGGTGGTCTGTACCGCCTGCGCCCAGCGAAAGCGAACGGCGGCGCCGCAGTTCGGACAGCTTGTGCCGAAGGGTAGCGGGACGGTCATGACACACTGACCGCCGCATAGGAACGTGTCACGGAGCGCACGACGACCTCCTGCGCACCCAGCAGCTCATTGAGGCGCGCAGACCAGTCCCATTCTGCGCGAGGCGTACAACAGAACAGGTTGAAGCACGCCGACTCGTGCTCAGGAAACGTGTGCACGGTGAGGTGCGATTCCGCGAGCAGGCAGAGTCCCGTCACGCCGCCCGGATCGGGAAAGGTGTGCCAGAGCGTTTCGCCGACGGGGTTGAGTGAAAGCTCGCGAATGAGCGCGCTGAATAGCGCCTCGAGCGACGCAACACTGCGGAGGCGCGCGGCATCGCAGCCGTACGCCTCCACCATGAACTCGCGTCCCGTCATGTCGCGCTCAGCGTGCAGGACATATCAGCGCGTCAGAGCGGCCGTTACGATTGCGCGCCGCCGCAGATGTTGCAGAACTTGGAGACGGACGGTATCGACTTGCCGCAGTGTATGCAGAACTTCGTCTCGCCGGTCACGGCCGCGGCCTCGGCGCCCCCACCCGCGGGACTCGGCGTACCGGATGCCGGAGGCGGCGCACTTGCACCGCGAAACGCATCGGCCATCATGCCACCGATGCCGACTCCCGCACCGAGTCCGACGCCCATGCCCGCCAGTCCGCCTTCGTTGGCAGCGGCGATCGGGATCGACTGCGCGGCCTGATATTGCGCGTACTGCCGAAGGTCGCCCACCATGTTCATCGAGATGCGCTCGTCCAGACGCTTCTGCAACTCGTCGGGCAGCGAAAGATTCTCCACCGTGAACGACGCAAGTTCGAGTCCGTACGACGCAAACTGCGGCGCGAGCTCCGCCGCGATGATCGTGGCAAGCGCGGCCTGATTGGCGGCCATGTCGAGAAACGGCACCTCGGACTTGGCGAACGCCGTCGTGAACGACGTGATCACCGCGTTCCGCAACTGCGGCTCCAGTTCACTCGCCTCGTACTGCGATTGCGTGCCCGCCACGTTCTTGTGAAAGGCGAGCGGATTCACCAGCCGGTAACTGTACACGCCATAGCCGCGCAGTCGAACGGCGCCGAACTCCTTGTCGCGGATCGTGATCGGCTGCTGCGTGCCCCATCGCTGGTTGGTCTGCAACCGCGTCGAGAAAAAATACAGGTCGCTCTTGAACGGCGACTGGAACAGCTTGTCCCAGTTCTTGAGGTTGGTCAGCAGCGGGAGCGTGTTCGTGGTGAGCTTGTGCAGGCCGGGGCCGAATGCATCCGCCGCCTGTCCCTCGTTTACGAACAGCGCCATCTGCGTTTCTCGCACGGTGAGCGCGGCGCCGTTCTGGATTTCCATGTCGCGCATGGGAAAGCGCTCCATCAGCACGCCTGGTCCGTCCTCGGCCCAGTGAATGACGTCGATGAATTGCTTCTTCAGGAAGTCACCGAATGACATGACCAGCCTCCAGGGCGGACAGGGTGCGAGGAGCGCCCACGACGAGCGCTTCGACGTTGATGTTAGGTCGCCGCGAGCCGCGAGGCAATCCGTGCAGCGGTGGGCGTGGCAATCGACGCCGCTGTCGCGAACGATTTCAAGCTTCGTGCCGGAGATGTTCGTGGGACGAGTCGCGCCTCATTCCCGGTCGAGCTGGAACAGGAACGTCTGCTCGACAAGCTGCGCAACAGGCCGTCCGCCTGCTTCCGCCGGCAGGTAGCGCGCACGACGGAGCGCCGTCTCCACCGCGCGGGAGAACAGCGCGTGGTCGGACGACACGACCGTCAGTCGCGCGAGATCCACGCGTCCCGCCGAGTCCACGACATATCGCACGCGCACCTCACCGCTCATGCGCTGCGTGCGCAGCAGCTCGGGATAAAGGGGCGGTTCCGTACCAGGACGCATCGCCGCCACCTTTTCCACGTAGCGCGCGGTCCACACGTTGTCGCCGCTGCCCAGTGCGTCGGCATCAGCGCAGCACGCCGCTCCTGACGGGACGTCTGACGATCGACGCGCGAAATCCGTCGCGTTCACTGGCGCCCGAGTCAGATCGATGGCGGGGATGTCGAGCGGCACGATGTCGGGGGCTACGAGTGCGGGCGCCACGGACGCCGGCAGCGCGGCAGGTAAAGCGGCTCCTGCAGACGTTGCCGGCGCCGTGGGTTCCGGTGGCGGCGCCGCCGGCGGCGGTGCGATATACGCAATCGTGTCCGGCGCGTTGTCGGGAGGCGCGACGTTTGCATTGGCGGTCGCGACCACCAGCGCTGCCACCGCCGCCGCGTGCAGCGAGAGCGACACGATGGAGCTGATGCGACGACGAGGTGCTGTGGCGTTGGACTCGAGCAGCGTGGCGAGCATGCGAACCTCCGGAAGGTGAGCACCGCGAGCGATGTGTCTGCCGATCGCGGCAGTCGCTGCTTCACCATTGCACCTGCGCCTTACGCCTGCATGACGCGAGCATGAACCGGTCGTGACGCGCGTGTGAAGGTTTCGTAAACGCTGCATGACGGCAGCATGAATTCCACATGAAGAAATGATGATGCGCGCGCGTACAGCGGTGTCTCGACGTGCCGCCTCACGACCTCGTGCTGGGGGCGTTCACACTACGCAACGACGAGATGCACGCGTGTATTCCACGGGTCAGCGAGTGAAATGCTGCCATCATCGTGCGCACGCAGTTCGATAGGCGACGCTTGCGCGCGGCCCGTCACCCGCTCGCGTTCAGCGTCGGTTGGGAAGATGATATCCCATCGCATCAACTGCGCATCGTCTGCTGCAGGCGGCAATGCGTTTGCACCCGCCCAGGTATTGGTACCAAGATGATGATGATATTCACCCGCGGCGAAAAACCGTGCACCCGGATACGTGGCCTGCGTGATTTCGAATCCGATCACGTCACGGTAGAACGCCGTGCTTGTTTCCAGATCACCAACATGCAGGTGCACATGCCCGATCGTCGTGTTGGACGGCAATCCCGCGTACGCGTTGGAGCCTCCCGCACGCACCAGCCCTGCGACATCGAGCGGCAGCGACGCCATCTCCACCTGGCCGCGCGACATGTTCCAACTGGAGCGCGGGCGATCTGCATACACTTCCACTCCCAATCCGTCCGGATCGTGCAAATAGAGCGCTTCGCTCACGAGATGATCGGCACTGCCGACATGCTCACCTCGCGCCGCCAGATGCGAAACAAACCGGCCGAGCGATGCGCGATCGGGCAACAGCCAGGCAACGTGAAACAGTCCGAGGCGACCGCGACCCGGCATCGGTGATGCACCGGCACGCTCATGCAGTGTGAGCAGCACTGTCTGCTCGCCATGCGCCCCCAGCCGCGCGACATTGGTGCCATGCGACAGCACCCGCGCGCCGATTACATCACGATACCATGCAACAGACGCGCCAAGATCGGCGACCTGGAGGTGCACCCCGCCGATCCTGATGTCATCAGGGAGCCGCGCGGTGGGAACAGTCATTGTGACGTCGGCGACGGCTGCTCCACGGGGCGAGATCGATCGGCAGACCATTCGTACCAACTGCCGTCATAGTTGCGTACATCGCGAAAGCCGAGTTCGCGCAGCGCCATTGTCACGAAGGCGGAACGCACACCGCCCACGCAATACGCAATCACCGGCCGGTCAGTGGTAAGTCCCTTGGCGCGAAGTCGAGCATACGCGGCCGAGGACTTGTCGAGCACGCCGTTGTCGTCGAGCAGTGCTTTCCACTCGAGATGCACCGCGCCCGGAATTCGGCCGGTGCGCGCTGGGAAGTAGCGCCTCGAGCCATTCCACTCGTCCGCGCTGCGTGTATCGAGGATCACGACGCCGTTCGCCGGCCCCGATGCGACATCGTCGGCAAACGCTCGCAGCGTGCTGTCCAGACTAAAGACAAAATCGCCCGTCTGTGGCCTCGTTGACGCTCGCGTTATTTCGCCTTCGGTTTGCAGCCACGCCGCGATGCCGCCATCCAGCACGGAAACCTTGTGATGTCCGAGATAGCGCAGCGTCCACGCGATGCGCCCTTCCTCTCCCCAGCCCTGCTCCGCGTCTCCGTACACGATCACGCGGCGGTCGTTGCGCACGCCAAGCACAGCGAGTTGCGTCGCAAGCGCGTCAAGGTCGTTCGTCAGGCGCCCGGTGCGTCCCCAACCATCCCGATGATCGAGCCAGCTGACGTGCATCGCACGCGGAATGTGTCCCCGGTTGTACGCGCTCGCCGAGCGAGCATCGAGCAACGTGAGGGTCTCGGCGTCGGCGGCGAGCAGTTCGGCGGCCGAGATGAAGAGTTGGTCGCGCGCTACGGGAGTCCTGCGCACGCCATAGGGCTCACTTGCCCCCGGCAGCATGAGCGAGGACGACAGCAGCAGCGCGGCCACGGGCGGCGACAGCAGGCGGGGGAGCATGTCGCAATACTAGTGCGCGTCGCAACCTACGCCTGCAACACCGCGGGCAGTACTTTCGCGAAGGACCGCATTTCTTCAGGCGTTCCGATGCTCACGCGCACCCAGGTGTGGTACGGTGGAAATGCACGCCCCACAAGAAAGCCCTTGCCTTCGAGCGCCATTCGCACATCGTTGGCCGGCCGTCCCGCGTCGAAGAAGACAAAGTTCGTGTGCGACGGCGCCTGCCGCCTGCCCGTCTGCTCGATGGCCGCGCGAAGGATCTCACGTCCTTCACTGTTCTTCTGCGCGCACATCCTCTGCCACTCCGTATCCGCGAGCGCCGCGATGGCCGCGCGCGCTGCGAGTGCGTTCGGCACACCGGTCGTGAAGCCCTGCATGCGCGCGATCACGTCCGGACGTGCAATGGCGAAACCAATGCGGCAGCCTGCAAGCCCGTGAATCTTGGATGCGGTACGCAACACGATCACGTTCTCACCGCGCTCGACGAGGTCCTTCACGGAGCGATAGCCGGGCTCCGTCACGTAGTCGTGATATGCTTCGTCGACGAGCACCATCGTGCGCTTCGCCGTGCTGGTGACGTAGTCGCGAAGCTTCGTGTCGCCGACGAGTGTCCCAGTCGGATTGTTCGGGTTGCACACGAACACCAAACCCACTTTCGAGGTCAGTCGCCGATCCATCGCGTCGAGATCGTGCGCATGGCCCGCATCGAGTGGCACGCGGTGTACCCGCCGGCCCATGTGCGTGCTGTATTCCGCCAGCGCTTCGAATGTGGGGTCGGCAGCCAGCATTTCGCCGCCATCGATCCCGAACGCAAGCGCTGCCGTGCAGATCACTTCACGCGATCCTTGTGTGATCATCACGCATTCAGCCGGCACACCCGCATGCTTCGCAAACGCCTCAGTGAGTGCCTTGATCGACGGACTGCCATACTTGTTGTGCTCATCCCACGCGTCGAACAGCGCCTGTTTCGCCCGCGGCGACATGCCGTACGGATTTTCGTTCGACTGAAGTCGTACCGCTCCCGCCGCATTGCGCAAAGCCGCTGCCGAGCGCGCGTAGGTCTCGAGTGCGTCACTCTCCGCCGTCGCGGCCGCGAGCGCCGACGGAAGCAGCAGCCCCGCCCCGACGCCAAGTGAAGTGGTGCGCAGCCACGAACGGCGGGAAAGAGAATCGGACATGAGCAACGACCTCAGCCTTGAGGAAAGACGCCGCGGACGGGTGCCGCGCTGTAGACCCAAATGTGCGGCCCGGGCAGGCAGGTCGCCAGCCATCGCCGGAGCGTCCGCCCGAATCCCTCCTTGCGTCGGTAGTATCCTCCAGCATCGCCTCGACGCGCCTCGAGCTTGCATGAACGCGCGAGCCGGAAGTCCCATCGGAGACGTGATGACAGAACCCGACCACTACGCGCGGGTGCGCGGTGCGCGCGTGCACAATCTCAAGAACGTGGACCTCGCGATCCCGCGTGATGCGCTCGTGGTGTTCACGGGCGTGTCGGGATCCGGCAAATCGTCGCTGGCATTCGGGACGATTTTCGCCGAGGCGCAGCGCCGATACCTGGAGTCGGTTGCACCGTATGCGCGTCGCTTGTTCGATCAGATGGGCGTGCCCGACGTCGACGAGATTACCGGGTTGCCGCCCGCCGTCGCGCTGCAACAGCATCGTGGCGCGAGCAGCACGCGATCCACCGTCGGCAGCGTCACCACCGTCTCGAACCTGCTGCGCATGCTGTACTCTCGCGCCGGTACGTACCCGCGCGGCGCACCGATGCTGCACGCTGACGCCTTTTCGGCAAACACTCCCGATGGCGCCTGCCCGGCCTGCCACGGGGTGGGTCGCATCTACACGGCGACCGAAGAGTCACTGGTGCCCGATGCGACGTTGTCAATTCGGGAACGCGCCATCTCGGCCTGGCCGCCAGCGTGGCATGGTCAGAACCTGCGCGACATCTGCGTCACACTCGGCTTCGACATCGACTCACCCTGGCGAAAGCTGTCGAAAAAGGATCGGAACTGGCTGCTCTTCACTGACGAGCAACCGCAGGTGCCTGTATATGCAGGCTTTGAAGCAACGGATGTACGGCGTGCCATCAAGCGAAAGGACGAGCCCAGCTACATGGGCACTTTCTCGAGTGCGAGGCGCTATGTGCTGCATACGTTCGCCAACAGCAGCAGCCCGCATCTGCGGCGTCGCGCAGCGGCGCATCTCGTCAGTAGCGACTGCGCCTCATGTGGCGGGAAACGACTTCGCGGCGAGGCTTTGCGCGTCAAGTTCGCCGGCTTCGACATCGCCGAAATTTCGCACATTCCGATTGCGCGGCTCGCCGACGCGCTGTTGCCAATCGTGGAGCGCTCGTCCCCGGAGATTGTAGCGTTCGAAGCCGATCATCCTGAAAAGGCCATCGTGGCGCAGCGCATCGCGGCAGACGTGCACGCGCGGCTGCAGACCATACTCGACCTCGGGCTCGGCTATCTCTCACTGGATCGCACCACGCCTACGCTTTCTCCGGGCGAGCTGCAGCGCCTCCGTCTGGCCACACAGATTCGATCCAATCTGTTCGGTGTCGTCTACGTGCTCGACGAACCGAGCGCCGGCCTGCATCCGGCGGACACGGAACGGCTGCTCGTGGCGCTGGAGCGGCTGCGTGCCGGCGGCAACTCACTCTTCGTGGTGGAGCACGACCTGGACGTTGTGCGTCGCGCCGACTGGATCGTGGATGTTGGGCCGGCAGCGGGTGAACTGGGCGGCGAGATCGTCTACAGCGGCACGTTCGAAGGATTTCACGCAGCTGAACGCTCCGAAACGCGGCGTCACCTATTCAATGAGGCGATGCCGACTGATTCGTCGCGCACTGTACGCGAGCCACGCGGATGGATCAGGCTGCGAGACATCGCTCGCCACAACCTGCATGGCGTGCACGTCGACTTTCCGATCGGCGTGATGACGAGCGTGACGGGCGTCTCCGGCTCAGGCAAGACAACGATGGTAGGTCACGCGCTGGTGGAGCTGGTGGGAGCAGCAATTGGCCATGTAGTGGCGCCTGACGCCGAAGCTGCCGACGCACTCGACGAATCGCCTGACGCGTTTACTGTCGGACGTCTCGAGGGAGAGCTCGAGGGCATCTCACGACTTGTCCAGGTGGACCAGAAGCCGATCGGGCGCACGCCGCGCTCGAACCTGGCCACGTACACTGGCCTCTTCGACGGCGTACGCAAGCTCTTCGCATCGACCCGAATGGCGAAGTCCAGACGTTATGACGCGGGACGCTTCTCGTTCAACGTTGCCAAGGGGCGTTGCGACAACTGCGCCGGCGAAGGTTTTGTGATGGTGGAGCTGCTCTTTCTGCCGAGTGTGTACGCTCCCTGCCCCATTTGTCATGGCGCGCGATTCAACGGGCAGACTCTCGAGGTGCGGTACAACGGCCTGAACGTCGCAGAGGTGCTGCAGCTCACCGTGGACGACGCCTTCGTATTCTTTGCTGAGCAATCGTCGATTGCGCGCGCGCTCAGCGTGCTTCGCGAGGTGGGACTTGGCTACTTGCGACTCGGCCAGCCGGCGACCGAGCTTTCAGGCGGCGAAGCGCAACGCATCAAACTCGCGACGGAGCTGCAGCGTGCATCGCGCGGCCGCACGCTGTACGTGCTCGACGAGCCGACAACCGGACTGCATCCTTCCGATGTCGAGCGGCTCATCGTCCAGCTAT
Source organism: Gemmatimonadaceae bacterium (assembly GCA_041747275.1). Taxonomy (GTDB): domain Bacteria; phylum Gemmatimonadota; class Gemmatimonadetes; order Gemmatimonadales; family Gemmatimonadaceae; genus JAABRT01. Next base: position 16,034 of record JBGTFN010000023.1, read on the forward strand.
CGCGCCTTGTCGATGCGGGCAACACGGTGGTCGTGGTGGAGCATGACATGCGACTCGTTGCCCAGAGCGACCACGTCATCGATGTCGGTCCTGGCGCCGGGGAGGAGGGCGGACGCGTGCTCGTCGCGGGCACGCCGGAGGAGGTCGCGCAACACCGGCACAGTCGCACGGCGCAGTATCTGTCGCGATTTCTTACGGCTGACCGCGGATAGCTTCAGCCGTTCGGTTGCTCTTCAGCTGTGCGACGAACGATTCGAGATGTCCTTGAATCAGACTCGGGTCTTCCAGATCGAAGTGCGTCGTCTCTGGCTCGATGATCAGCGAACCCGGCTGGTAGTCGACTCCGAGCAATTGCCGATCTTTCTGAGCGCGCTGCAGTTCTCGCATGAGGTCACGACACAGCGCGTTGTCCTCGAAAATGCAACGAAGCAGCAAACCGCGTTTCGAAGCCGCTGTGTACCAGCGCGCGAACGGGGCCAGCCTGGGCTCCAGCTCGAACGGAGACGAAATGCCGTGCGCGAACTTCTGCAGCACATCGAAATCGCGACGGAACCGACGGGCGAGTCGTGCCAGATACTCGCTGACGTCCGCCCACTCCTGCAGCGTCTGTTGCGCGTCCACCACCTGCCGGAGGTACGGCAGCACCTCGTCCTCCGAATCCACGGTCATCTGCGCCAGCACGGCACTCGCAAACGCCGATTCCTTCACGAGATTCGGCGACAGCGCGATGATCGCGTCGATGCGCCGTGCCGACGAATCCGACTGCGCAGCCAATCTGAGTGCGAGGTCGGCGCCTGCGGAAAACCCCACGAGGATCACATGGCGCGGCTCGGTCGACGCAATGACCGAATCGAGCAGCCCGCGCACGAGGCGGAGGTGATCGTCCACGGTGAGGGAGACGCGATAGCGGCGTCGCGCTTCAAATCCGAACATGGCCGGTGCAATCGCGCGATAGCTCGTTTCACGCAGCAGCGCGGCGCCGTCTTCGGGATCCGTACTCCATCGATTGAAATAACAGACCAGCACGTCCGATATCTTGCCGTTGTCGAGATAGCGCAGCGTGTCGCCCGGCATTCGGGGATCGTACCCGGCGTCGAGCGTATCCAGCAACGATTCCTCCAGCCGAAGGCTGCGCATCATCGGCTCGGCGCTCGCTGGCAGCGCCTGTCCCCCCCCTGAATCACGGAGCAGCCCGTCGAGCTCATGCAAGATGTCGTTCGCATGTTGCCAGCGATCTGCGGGGCGTTTTTCCAGGCACCGCGCGATAAGATTCACCAGCGCCGGTGGCACAGACGGCCGGACCTGATCGAGCGGAGCAACCGGTCGTGTCAGGTGTGCGACCAACTGCTGCTGCGGCGAGAGGTCAGCGTACGGATGATGCCCCGCGAGCAACTCGTACCACAGCAAGCCCGCCGAATAGAGGTCGGCCCTGTGGTCGATCTTCGGATCACCGGCCGCCTGCTCAGGGGCCATGTATGCCGTCGTGCCAATTGCCATGCCCGTGCCCGTGAGCACCGACTCGGTAGCCGTCTGCTTCACGGCTCGCGCAATGCCGAAATCCGCAACCTGCGCCTCCTCCCCCGCCAGCAGGATGTTCTCGGGCTTGATATCCCGATGCACAATGCCGAGTTCGTGCGCATGCGAAAGCGCCTGCAGCACACCACGCATGAGGCGGATCGAATCCGCCACCGGCAGTTCTCCGTTCAGATTGAGTCGCGTGCGCAGCGATTCACCGGGCAGATACGGCATCACGTAGAAGAACGTGCCGGCCGCTTCTCCCGAGTCGAGCAGGCTCACGATGTGGGGATGCACCATCGGCGCCACGATGGCAATCTCGCGCATGAAGCGGTCGTGCCCGACGGTGCGCGCTTCTTCCGGACGCAGCACCTTGAGGGCAACCGGCCGATGATGCCGCAAATCCTGCGCCAGGTACACGGTTGCCATACCGCCCTGCCCGAGCTCGCGCTCGAGCCGATAGCGGTCGGAGATCGCTTCCGCAAACTGATCAAGCCATCTGGTCATGCGGGATGCTGTGCGCCAGCTGCTCAGCCGTCAAGTTTTGTCGACCCCGAGGCCTCGCGATCGCGGCTCCCCAATCACGCGCAGGGCAGCAGCAATGTGAATGTACTGCCCACGCCGAGCGTGCTCTCGACGGTCAGGTCACCGCGCATGCCGCGCACGAGATCGCGGCTGATGGCGAGTCCGAGTCCCGTGCCCGCTCGCGTGCGCGTCAATCCTGAGTTCACCTGCACGAATGGCTCGAAGACACGCGCCAGCTGCGACTCGGCGATGCCGATGCCGGTGTCGGAGATCTGAATCTGCACGAGCTGAGCGTCTTCGTCTTCATGCAGCGTGCATCCCAGTTCAATACGCCCACCGGCGTCGGTGAACTTGATGGCATTCGAGAGCAGATTGAGCAGGATCTGCTGCAACTTCTCGCGGTCGGCTCGAGCGGCAAGTTCAGGCGAGCACGCAACGCGATGCAGTTCGATACCGCCCTTGCGCGCCAACGGTGCGACCAGCATCTGACACGCAGTCAGCACTTCGTCGAGCAATATGTCTTCCCATTCGTAGTGCACCGCACCCGCTTCGACTTGCGCGTAGTTGAGCACACCATTGATCAGACCGAGCAGGTGCTTCCCGCTTTTCCGCATGCGTGCCAGGTCATGCTGCTGCTCTGCCGTGACGGGGCCGCGTACGCCGAGCTCCATCAGTTCAGCGTAACCATCGATGGCGTTGAGTGGCGTGCGCAGCTCATGACTCATGATCGCAAGGAATTCGCTCTTGGCGCGGTTTGCGTCCTCCGCCGATCGCCGCAAGCGTTGCTCGATCTCGATGTCGGTGTTTGTGCCGAACCACCGTGTGATCGTGCCATCGGCGTCTCGCGATGGCACGACCCGTGTGAGGAACGACCTGAACTCGCCATCAGCTCCGCGAAGCGGAAATGTCATTTCGAACGGCTCGCCCGACGTGATGCTCGCTGTCCATCGCTCGAGTACCAGTGGCAGCACGTCAGGATCATGGACGGTTTGCCAGCCCCACCCCTCCATTTGCGCAGGTGTCGCGCCGGTGTAGCCGTACCACTGCGCGTTGTACCAGTCGATATAGCCGTCGGCTTGAGCCGTCCACGCCAATGTCGGAATCGCATCGGCGAGTGTGCGCAGCTGGCGTTCTGCTTCTTCGAGCCGCTGTCTTGCGCGCACCTGATCGGTGACGTCCACGCCGTGCACGATGACGCCTGAAATCTCACCCTGTGCATCGAGCATTGGCGCATACGTGAAGTCAAGATACCGCTCCTCGAGCGGAGCGCCCGGCGTGTTGGCAAGCGAGATCGGCGTCGCTCGGCCAAGATACGGCACGCCACTCGAGAAGACTTCGTCGAGCAACTCCGTGAACCCTTGTTCACGGGCTTCCGGCAATGCCTCGAACACCGGCATGCCGAACACCTTCCGATGCCCGACAAGTTGATCATAGCCCTCGTTCACGAACTCGAAGATGTGCAGCGGGCCGCTCAGCAGCGCGAAGAAGCCGGGCGTCTGCCGCAACACATCGACCAATCGCTGGCGTTGCTGCGCCAGCGACTCGAGCAGCGACTCGCGCTCTATCGCGGCCTGCCGCTCAGCGGTGATGTCGCGGAACAGCAGCGCGACACGCCGCGCCGCAGCGTTCATACGCACGGCGGAAACCTCGAACCACCGACCCATCGCTTCGGAGCCGTGCTCGAAATGCATGGTTTCGCCCGAATCCGCCACGTGGGCGTACGTGTCTATCCAGAATTGTTCGAGATCGGGCACGAGCGTCAGTGCGGTCTGTCCGACGGCGTCCGACAGTCCGGTTTGCTCCACGAAGGCGGCGTTGACTTCGATGAAGCGATAGTCAATGGGCTGCTGTTTTCGATCGACGACGATGTCGATGATTGCGAACCCTGTATCCACGGACTCAAAAAGCACCCGGTATCGCTCAGTCATCTCGCGCAGCGCACGTTTCGCCAGCTCATCGGTCCGCTCCGCGATTACTCGAGCGGTGTCGTCCCGGATCGTGAGCACCGCGCCAACTTGCTGGCCATCGGCTCCGAGCACCGGCCGCGCGCTGCCCAGTGCAAAAAGTTCGGAGCCGTCTGGACGCCGGATTGTCCACCGCGCATCGAGCACGGTCTCGCCGCGAAGCACGGCTCGCGCCAGTGGTAGATCAGTCGGCGGATAGGGATCGCCGTCCAGCGTGCGCAGCGAATACGTGGCGGCGTAGAGCTCGGGAGGCACATCGAGTTGAGCCACGCCGTGTAGCCGCGCCGCCGCATCATTCACGAAGGTGATGCGACCATCGCAATCGGCGAGGATCACCCCTTCCGAAAGCTGCTCGAGCGCAGCCACCATCAAGCTCGCCGGCGGGCCGACGGCTGGCGGTACTGCATCCGGTGTCTGCGCGGAGGAAGATTCGTGCACGAACAGGATGTGCTGGGCGGCGATAGGAGGTCTGACGGCAGCGGCCGTCCCGTGCCCAATCTATAACGGCGTGTGAGGCTCATCGCGGGGGAATACGTCACACCGCGGGCGAAAACGGGCCTCGGGAGCAAGGCGTCCTGCGACGACCTCATGCGTGCCGCGCGCCGGCTCGTCGGCAACAGAAGCACCTCCCTGAAACGCGCCCGCATTGCGCAGCACCCCCCCCGAACACGATACTAGCGCACCGCTGCACCGCACCGCCCCACCACGAAAGTGAGAGTCGCCATGTCCCGTCTCACGCGCCTGATTGCCCCGGTGTTGGTCGCTTTCTCCGTTTTGGCCTGCTCCGATGTCACGACCTCCCCGCCGCTGGATCGCGACACGCAGGCCTCCATCGATCTGGTTCCCAGTTCCCAGCCTTCCACGACCGTGCCGGGATTCTACTTCCTGGTCCCGACCCTCGATCCGCCGCCGGCCACATTCTCGGGCAGCTTCGACGCTGGCCTCAGTCCGGTAATCGACATCTGTACGCTCGCGAGCGACAACCCAATCAGCCCGGCCGCCTGCACCGGCCCGAAGCTCGCGACCCTGAACGCGTCGAGTCCGCCGCCGCAGACCGTGACGCTCGATGCGAAGCAGGAGAACTACAACGCGAACTGGAGCGCGACTGTCACGGCCGGCGCACGGTATCGCGCCTTTGTCTCGGCAGGAGGGAGGGTGCTTGGTTATGTCGATCTGTTTGGCGTGAAGAAGCAGAGGGACGCCGCGCCGACTGGCTTCGTCGCCGTCGTCGCGGGCAAACCATTCCTGTTCAAGTTCCGAATCGAGACCGGCATCGCGAGCTCGATCGTCGTGACGCCCGCGACGGCAACGCTGAGGGACGCAGACACACCCGATCAGTCACACGTGTTCACTGCGTCTGTGCTCGATTTGCATGGAGCGCCTCTGGCGAACGCGACGGTGGACTGGTCCGCGTCGAACGCCGCCCTCGTATCGTTGAGCCCGACGTCGATGTCGACAGACGGTACCGGGCAGGCGTCGTCGACGGCATCGACCACTGGCCGCGTCAACGCATCCACTGGCGTGGTCATCACGGCGAGCCTTCAGGGCATCTCCGGCACGGCCGTCCTGACGGTCAGGCCGACGGACGGTCGGCCGATTGCGGTAACCGATGCGTATGGCGTGGTTGCAGGGAAAACTCTGGTCGTCGCCGCACCGGGCGTGTTGGGCAATGACCTCGATCTGGATGGCGATCCGCTCACGGTTGCATCCGTGACCGACGGTGTCGATCACGGTGTACTCGTCATGCAACCGAATGGCAGCTTCACGTATACGCCCGAACAAGGGTATATCGGCGCGGATGAGTTCACCTACACAGCGGTCGATGCGACCGGGCAGGTCAGTTTTCCGGCAACGGTGGCGGGTCTGTCCCAGGGCTAGTTGAATTTCGGGTGGTGCCTCCATACTGAGCGTGTTGATCCCAGCCAGGATTCGCACGCCAACATAGAGGACACCACCCATGCGAAGAGTACGAAGCGCGCCCCGCGCGCACCAGTCACCGACATCGACCCCGACACCCGCCGCTGTCCAGGTCGAGGCCCCGGTGGACGACGGCACGCTCGCGCTGTCGTTGATCCAGGCGCTCATCCCGTTGGGCCTCCACGCCGTCGAAGACGCGCTGCAGGAGGAAGTGCTCGCCCTGGCCGGCGCGCGCTATGCGCATGCCGATGGCCACGCCGGCATCGCGCGGTGGGGACGCCAGCACGGGTCGATTTATCTCGCCGATCAAAAGCTGCCCATCACGGTCCCGCGGGTGCGCGACATGCGCACAAAGACCGAAGTGCCGCTGTCGACGTATGCGCAGTTGCAAACCCCGCGCGCGCACGACGTCGGCCTGTATCGCCGCGTGCTGGCGGGGATCTCGACGCGCGAGTACGAGGCCGCGGCGGAAGCGGTGCCCGCCGCGTTCGGGCTCTCGAAGTCGAGCGTGTCCCGTCGGTTCATCCAGGCGAGCGCCGCCGCCCTGCAGCAGCTCCACACGCGCCGGCACGATGATCGCCAGTGGCTCGTGTTGTTGCTCGATGGCAAGACGTTCGCGGATGACCAGATCGTGATCGCGCTGGGCGTCACCACCGAGGGCGAGAAGCGCATTCTGGGCCTCGTCCAGACCGCCACGGAAAACAAGCGCACGTGTGCGACCTTTCTGCGCGAGCTGATCGAGCGTGGCTTTGCGGCGCGGACGGGATTGCTCGTGGTACTCGACGGCGCCAAAGGACTGCGCGCGGCGGTGCGCGACGTGTTCGGCGACGACGCCGTCGTGCAGCGCTGTCAGTGGCACAAGCGGGAGAATGTGATGCGCTACCTCACGAAGCCGCAGCAGGTGCTCTGGCGACGCAAGCTGCGCGACGCGTACGCGCACGGCGGCTACGCCGATGCCAAACGCGCGCTGCATCGCTTGCTCAAGGAGCTGGCCGTCCTCAACGAGGATGCGGCGCGCAGTCTGGAGGAGGGGCTGGAGGAGACACTGACGCTGCATCGCCTCGATCTCCCCGACGCGCTCCGCCGCTCGCTCAACACGACGAACCTGATCGAAAGCGTGATGGCACAGATCGAGCGCAAGACCGAACGTGTCGATCACTGGCGGACGAGCAATCAGAAACAGCGCTGGTGCGCCGCCACGCTGCTGCATATCGAGAAGAACTTCCGCCGCATCCGCGGCATGGCGCATCTGCCCTTGCTGCAGGCCGCATTGACGCAGCACCTTTCAAAGACCACCACGGCGGCATGAGCCGCTTCACACTGGCATCACCCGGAATTCAACTGAACGCGGGACACACCC
>JBGTFN010000024.1:0-15146 GCA_041747275.1 Gemmatimonadaceae bacterium
TCGACATGGTCCAGGATCCCGCCGCGCGCCGCTGGCCCCCGCAGGTGGAACGCCTGGTGGTCGTGCACCAGGACCCGGCCATGCTCGCCCGCGGCGCTGAACTCACGGTGCGCTACCCCACCGACTGGTCGGCAGCGGACGGTATGGCTGTGGTGCTTCGCGAGGGCAAGCCGCTTTTCCTTCCCGAAGTCACCGACGCGATGATCAGTGCAGGGGCGCGCGATGACCAACATTTGGCCCTGTTGCGGGCGATTCACTTTTCGTCGATTCTCGTGGTGCCGCTCGTCGCCCGTGGCCTGACGCTGGGGGCGCTCACGCTGTGCATGACCGAGTCGGACCGCCGCTACGACGAGGCAGATCGAGACCTCGCGCTGAACGTCGCGCATCAGGCCGCACTCGCGGTGGACAACGCACGGCTCTTTCGGGAGGCCGAGCAGGCCCGCGCGGATGAGGAACTGGCGCGACTCGAGGCTGAGCGCCAGCGCGCGGAGGCGGAGGCGGCGAACGCGGCGAAGATGCAGTTCCTGTCGACCATGAGCCACGAGTTGCGCACGCCCCTCCACGCAATCGGTGGCTACACCGAGATGCTGACACTCGAGCTTCGCGGTCCGGTTACTGACGCGCAGCGCCAGGACCTGGACCGGGTCCGGGCGGCGAACCAACACCTGCTCGCCCTCGTCAACGACGTGCTGAACTTCGCGCGCGTCGATGCGGGACAGCTCGAGTACCGGCTTACCAATGTTGAACTCGCTGACCTTGTCGCCGAGTTGGAACCGTTGATTCTGCCGCAACTCGCGGCCAAGGGCATCGAGTTTGACCACGACGGCTGCGTAGATGCTGTGACTGACCAGCCGCATCGTCTTCGTGCTGACCCGGAGAAGCTCCGTCAAATCCTGCTCAACCTCCTGAGCAACGCCATGAAGTTCACCCCGGCGGGAGGACGTGTGACGCTGTCCTGCAAGACCGATGTCACCGCCGGTCTCGCATACGTGCGCGTGACTGACAGCGGACGCGGCATTGCGGCCGATCAGTATGAACGCATCTTCGAACCGTTCGTCCAGGTGGACCGTCACCGGACGCCCGATAGCCAGCAGGGCGTCGGTCTCGGGCTCGCGATCAGCCGTGAGCTGGCACGCCGCATGGCCGGAGATCTCACGGTTGAGAGCAGGCCGGAGGCGGGTGCCACCTTCTTGCTGACTTTGCCTACGGGGTGAGTCATTACTCCTGTGACACTGCGCTATCGCGACCCCACTTCAGCGCGGCATATTGGGCGCTGTGTCTGCACCCCACGCACGCACCTCGCGCAATGGAGATGACGGATGCAGCAGTTCGAAGTCGCCCGGAAGACGCTGGTCAACGCCCTTGCACTGTTCGCCGAAAAGCGTGCCTTCCAGGCCTCGGCGGCATTGGCGTTCTACACGCTGTTCTCGATGGCGCCGCTGCTGATCATTGTCATTTCCCTCACCGGCGTCTTCTTAGGTGACGAAGCGGTTCGTGGCGAAGTGGTCACGCAGCTTCAGGATATCATCGGGACGGACGCCGCCGAGCTCGTCCAGGACGCCGTGCGCCGTTCACGCATCGAGCAGGCAGGTATCTGGCCCACAGTGCTGGGTAGTGCCGCGGTGATCTTTGGCGCCACGACGGTCTTTGCGCAGCTGCGCTCTTCGCTGAACTACTTCTGGGAGGTGCGCGCCAAGCCTTCACGGAACGACGTGCTGAACTTTCTCCTGACGCGTCTCGTTTCCTTCGGGATGGTGCTGACCATCGGGTTTCTGCTGCTCACGTCTTTCCTGATCTCAATCGCGCTGGCCACGGTAATGGAGTTTGCTGATGGACTGATTCCGTTGCCGCCACTGTTCATCAGCATTGCAGACACAAGTGTTTCGCTGTTGATCATGACGTTACTCTTTGGCCTCATCTTCCGCGTGCTGCCCGATGTACGGCTCTCGTGGAGCGACGTCGCGCGTGGATCTCTACTGACGGGTGTGCTGTTCATAGTCGGCCAGTGGCTCATTTCCATGTACCTCACGCGCGCGAGCCCCGCGTCCGCGTACGGCGCTGCCGGCTCGCTCGTGATCGTACTGATGTGGGTGTACTACTCGTCGCTGATCCTGCACTTCGGGACCGCGATCACGCGGGCGCTGCTCATGCGCGAGGGCAAGAACGTCACACCAATTCGAGGCGCCGTACGCATTCGGACGGGGGTTGTGGAGGAGGAACAGCCGGAGTGAACACCGTGCGCATCGCGTCTCAGCGAGTGCGGGGGCGCCACCTGTTGCGCGTGTACTCGTGCATCATCGGTCGCGCGTCCACAACAGAAGCACCCCGCACGCTGAACCCGTGCCGTTGAACTGGGCCGGAATCGTGGACGAGCCCGAGTAATACTCGATGCCGGCGTAGTCGATGGCCCGCAGACGTTCAAGATCGCCGTCAGGAGACTGGATGCCGTCGATATACACGGGGATCGCACACGTACCACCGAGAATGGCGAACTTGGATTGCTGACGACCCGACACCGGAAAGCACTTACCCAGATCCGGGCCCGCCCGGGGACACGCGAAGTTGATGTTGCCCATTGCGCGAACAAGCGACGTCAATGTGCGATTGTCGTTCTTGCGAAGATCCGCCTCGGCGAGGAACCGGCCCGAGCCGCCACGTCTGCGTTCCTCGAAACCGCGCAGTCTCGGTAAAACGAACTCCAGCGCCGTTTCAGTTGTGGTGACCGTCGCCAGGGTGGGCAGGGGCAAAAGGATCACCGTCAGCGGGACCGTGTCGCGCGGCGAAATTTCCACGGCCTGCATGAGCGGCTGAAAACCGATCTTCTGCACGCGTATGACGCTCGCACCCTCCGGCAGGAATGTCAGTGCCAGCGTGCCGGTGTTGGATGAATACGCGGCGGCTCCACTCACGATATCCGAAACGAGCGCAGTCTCGACGGGCGCACCGGTCTCGGCATTGAATATGCCGAGCACTCGATAGCGGTACGCCGGCAGCGGTTCCTGTGGTGTGGTCGCTTGCGCCAACGCCACCGTCGAGTGACCCAGCAGTGAGACGAGCGACAGGGCGAGTGCGCGAAGCATCTAGCTATCGTGCGTCGCGAATCACCGACGTCGCCTGTTCGATCGAGCCCGACAGCAGCAGCCCAAGGTATCCACTTGCGATGCGCTCACGAAGGGATGCGGCCGTTGCAGTCATCATGCTTGGCATTCCCTTGCTCGCGGCGAGATCGCGCACGGATGCGCACGCCGCCTCTGCGGCTGGTGCGTCACCGCCCATGTCACGCGTCAGGCTGCCGATGCCGCACGACAGCAGGCTGTAACCCGGAATGCTCGCGATCTCGGCGATGCTTGCGATTGCGCCCTCGTCCTCCACCATGAGCATGGCGACCACCGTGCCGCTGGGGTTTGCGGGCGACCAGACGTTTGCGCCGGCATCGCGAAAAAAGCGCACCGCCATGCGCGCTTCGTTCACGCTACGCACGTGCGGAATCACGATGCCGTCCGCGCCGAGCGCGAGTACTTCGGCGACGCGCGCGCGAGTCAGCGAGTCACCAGCAGCCGCGATGGTCGGTATACGAACAAGCAGTGTGGGACGCGACGCTGCGTCGACCGCCCTCAGTCCCGCGACCATGGCACGTACCGCGCCGGCATCATACGCGCCCTCGAGGTTGAGGAACACGTAGTCGAGCAACGGTTGCGCTGCGAGCGCGCGCGCGCCGGCTTCGGTGTAGAGTGGCGACAGTCGACGGCCCGAGGAGTCGGTAGCGTTCGCCGCCCGTTCGCTGGGCACGAACATTCCGAACGCCGGCTGGCCGGCCGTCCAGCGAGCGATGGATTTCAGCGTGGGCTGTGCTGTTCCTTGCCACGGTTGCGCGTGCAACGATCCGATCTGCCATGTAGTGGCCAGGATTGCTGCAACGATCGGCAGCGCAAGAATCCAGCGGGCATGACGCATCGGGCGGTCTCTCACGGAATGGCGACACACTGCGAACGAGCGGCCGGATGCGGCCTCAAAACGATCGCCAATCGGCTCGCGCGTCGCAAGCAGGAGGGATGACACGACGGATTACCGCAGCAATCAGCGCAAGGTTGCCATGTCGTGAGCCCGGAAACGGGTTGGCATTCGCCAGCACCTGCCCGCCGACCGTCACCGGTCGATCTGCGCTTGCAGGCGATCGATGTACCGGTCGCCCTGCACAAGATTCGCAGCGCCGTCCAGTTCCGCCAGATCACCAGTCGAAAGCGCGATACGCGATGCGCCAAGGTTCTCCTCGAGCCTGTGCATCTTCGTGGTACCCGGGATCGGAACGATCCACTGCTGCTGCGCGAGCAGCCATGCCAGCGCAACCTGCGCGGGTGTCGCCTGGTGCTGGGCGGCAATGCGTCGCACCAACTCGATCACGACCTGATTCGCCGCGCGATTTTCCGGTGAAAGTCGGGGAATGTTGTTCCTGAAGTCACCCGCTGCGAACGGTTTGCTCTGGTCGAGAGTGCCGGTGAGAAACCCGCGACCGAGCGGACTGAATGGCACGAAGCCGATTCCCAGCTCTTCGAGCACCGGAAACACCGATTGCTCGGGTTCGCGCCACCACAGTGAGTACTCACTTTGCAAGGCAGCGACTGGATGCACCGCATGCGCACGACGAATGGTACGCTCGCCCGCCTCAGAGAGACCGAAATGGCGAACCTTGCCCTCGACAATCATTTCGCGCACCGTGCCCGCCACATCTTCGATTGGCACATCGGGGTCGACGCGATGCTGGTACAACAGATCGATGTAGTCGGTTTGCAATCGGCGAAGTGAACCGTCCACACATTCACGAATGTGCTCCGGCCGACTGTTCATGCCGCCGCGATTCTCCCCGGTCACGGAATCGATGTCGAAACCGAACTTGGTTGCTCATGCTCATGCAGCCGAGTCCGATCGGGGAAACGATGAGTCCGTGGGTGCCCAGGGTGCGTGTCATGGTCAAGTTCTCCGGCCGATGAATGGAGTCATTGTCCCACGCTACGCCGTTAGGCACGATGGCGCCACGGGGACTCGGGATCGCGCTGGCGATCGGCTCGCACGCAGGCGCCCCGCACCGCACATTAGGCCGGTGCACGTTTTGTGTTGCCCACTTTGATCGAGAGATCCCGATGCGCATTTCACGGGCGGTACTCGCCACACTCCTGTTCTCGGCCAGCACCCTGGCAGCCCAGGCTCCGCGTCATCCGCTGGACGGACTGTCGGGCCTCGAGCACTGGGCGATCTACAACACGCTCGTCGCATCGGGTCGCACCGATTCCAGCACGAGCTTTCTCTACATGGGGCTGCACGAACCCGCGAAATCGCAGGTGCTCGCCTGGCGCCCGGGACAGCCGCTCACGCGCGAGGCACTCGTGCATGTGACGCAGGGCGGCAAGGGCTACGAAGCGATCGTGGATGTCACCGGGAATCGGGTGAGTACGTGGACGGAGGTGCCCGCGCGCCAGTTCATGATTCCGGGCAGCGAGTTCGGGCAGATGAGCGACCTCGCCTTGAAGGACGAACGCGTGCGCACCGCCATCCGTCGCCGTGGCATCACCGACTTTCGTCACGTGTCGTGCGGCGCGAATCACGGCTACCTCGACCAGCCCGAGGAACGAGATCGCCGGATCATGCACATCACGTGCGCTGATGATCGCGGCGTGGTGACCGGCTACGGCCCGGAGATCGAAGGACTCGTGATCGTTGCCGACCTGACCGACGGTCGCATTCTGCGCGTCACGGACAGTGGCGTGCAACCGGCCGGTGCACCTTATGGTGCGTACGATGCGGAGGCGATCGGTCCCGAGCGGATCACGAGCAGCCCTGTGCGAATGGTGCAGCCAGGTGGTCCGTCATACACAATCGACGGACAGCAGGTGAGTTGGCAGAACTGGAAGTTTCATTTCCGAGTTGACCCGCGTCGCGGAGTTGTGCTTTCGCTGGTGAGCTACACCGACGGTGGCAAGGACCGCTCGGTGATGTACCAGGGCGCACTCTCGGAACTCTTCGTGCCGTATATGGATCCCACGGATCCGTGGAACTATCAAGGATTCTTCGACCTCGGCACTTATCCGGCAGTGTTTGGCGGTATCGCGAGCAGTCTTGCGCCGGGCATCGAGTGTCCGGACTACGCCACGTACTTCGATGCAATGGTGATCACCAACAGCGGGCAGCCGCGTGAGCGGATGCGGGCTGCGTGCCTGTTCGAGCGATCGGCAGGCGAAGTTGCGTGGCGCCATGGACGCGAGCGAGGCAGCGCAATCGAAGCGCGTGTGAAACGCGATCTTGTGCTGCGCATGTACATGACGGCCGGGAACTACGATTACCTGTTCGACTGGGTGTTTCAGCAAGACGGAACACTGCGCATGGATGCAGGCGCATCGGGCATGGACGCCACCAAGGGCGCAGCCGGCACTGCAGACGACGAGAAGTACGGGCGACTTGTGGCGCCGGGCCGCGTGGGCGTGAACCATAGTCACTTTTTCTCGTTCCGCCTGGATCTCGATGTGGATGGGACTGACAACACGCTGCTCGTGGATCGACTGCGTCAGCAGCGCTTGCCGGCCGACAATCCGCGGCGCAGCATCTGGGCGGTTGAGACAAATGATGCAAAACGCGAGAAAGACGCGCAGCGTCACTCGACGATGACGGAGCCCGAGAGCTGGCGAATCGTGAACACGAACGTGCGCGGGCCGCTCGGCGGGCCGGTGGGATATCAGCTCGACGGACACAGCGCGATGACGCTGCTCGCCGCCGACGACTATCTGCAGCGTCGAGCGGGCTTTACCGATCACACGCTGTGGATCACCCCCTACGAGCGACGCGAGCTGTACGCGGCCGGCGACTACCCCACGATGAGCACCGCGGGCGAGGGATTACCGAAGTGGACGTCAGCTAATCGGCAAATTGGCAACACCGACATCGTCGCGTGGCTTACGATGGGCTTTCATCACATCCCGCGTCCGGAAGACTGGCCGCTGATGCCTGTGGCCACGCACAGCTTCGAGATCAGGCCGGTGGGCTTCTTTGCGCGCAATCCGGCGATGGATTTGCCGAAGCGGGAGCGCTGAGGCGTCTCTCTCTCTGGCGCTCGCGCGCAACGTCGGCGCTGGCGTACTGAGCTGGTGGCATTGTGCCTGTCGCGAAGTTCAAGGTGTGCTCAGTGCTCGCGCACCCAACGATCGAGCACGTTCGTAACGGTGGTCGGTCCCGTCCAATCAAGGTTCTGAGGCGCCCACATCGCATCGTGCGGCTGCGTCGATTCCGCGATGACCATGTCGAGCAGGTACCGGATGCCCGGATGTATTGGCCCGGCGAGCGACTTGACGCCTTTCAGCAGTGCGAGCGGCACCTGCCGGCGTCGTGCCTTGACGCCGAGCATGCGCTCGATCGCCTCGAGCACTTCGAGACGGGACATGGTGTCAGGCCCGCCGATCACGCTGGTTTGATTGCGCGTCCATTCCGGAGCGATGCTTTGCATGATGAACGCGACCACATCGTCTGCTGAAATCCAGTTCACTCGCGTTGTGCCCGGCCCAAGCAGGACCACGGATCCCTGTTCTCGCAGCGGTTGGGCGAGCAACTGCAGCGCGTGCGTTTCGGTGTACACGGTCGGGCGCACGATGGTATAGTCCACGCCGCATCGCGCGAGGTGCTTCTCCGTCTGATACTTCACCTGACCGAACAGCGTTGGAGAGCCGGCGCCGGATGAAGCGGAGACGAACACGATGTGGCCGACGCCGGCGCGCCGTGCCACGTCGATGATGCGCCTGTTGCCATCTCCATCGATCACGCCCGGATGATTGTCTCGGCTGGGCGGGACCAACCCGTGTGCCGTGAGCACGAGCGTGGACACACCATCCAGCGCAGCCATCATCCAGGACTCGGAGCGAAGGTCACCCTCGATTGCTGTCGCTCCGAGAGAACGCAGGCTCTCCAGGTGCCCGGCGCTGCGGGATACGGCGCGAACCGTGTCACCACGGGCTATCAATCTCCGCGTGAGGCGGCTGCCGACCGTGCCAGATGCACCAACAATCAGCAGCATCGTGCGGCACTCTGAATGCGCTTCACGTCAGGTCTCATCCGGTGAAGGTTCATCGCCAAAGGGCATCTCGATCCGTATATCGGCTTCATGCGGCACTAACATGTGAGTATCAACTGCGCTCAGCAACCTGCCGGCATCACTCCGCACGCAGCGCCTCGTTCGGCTGAATGCGTAGCGCCTCACGGGCCGGGCCCCAGGCGGCCGCGATACCGACCAGTGCCATGAACAGCGCAACAGAGCCACGTGAAATCATGCCGGTCATGTTCCAGCGCCAGGCTTCCGCAGCCTGCACGAGCATTGTCGCGGTTACCAAGCCGATGGCTATACCAAGTCCGACCTGCCGCGCCGCCCGGGACAGCACACCACTCACAGTTTGTCGTGCGCCCGCACCCAACGCCGCACGAATGCCGATCTCCCGCCGCCGGCGTCGATCCATTACATGTCAGGGTCCGGTGTGGAGCGATTGCCTGGCCGTTGACGATCAGCTGCTGCGAAGCACTGCCTCGAGGCCGACGGTGAAACGACGCCAACTTTCGAGCTCGTCGCCCAGTGCGCGGCGTCCAGCTACAGTGAGGCGGTAGTAGCGTGCACGCCGGTTATTGTCCGAGGTGCCCTAGGCACTCGCGATCACCCCGTTCTTCTCGAGCCGAAGCAGCGCCGGGATCCGCGGAGCGCATCGGTCGGCTGGCGAGCGTCCATGAGACGAGGTCGAACGTGGCGGACTGAAGCGGGTGTCGGGGGAAGGGCGTACAGATGAGGCTGACAATTGGACCGACAGAATTGGACAGACAGGCCAGCGCGTCCTACGTTGTCGATCCGAGAACTCCCCCCCCAGCACCCCCTCTCCTCTGAGGTAGACAATGCGAACTCGCGTTGCATGGGCGCTAGCACTGCCCGTCGTTCTGTTCGGCGCCTGCGCTGAGCAGCAGGTTCCCACCGCCGCATCCAGTTCGTCTGAGGCAGGCGGGCCCCGCCTGAGCATCGGCGGTGCAGAGGCATGCGGCGTTCGCATCAACAACACGATCGACAAGCTGCTGGAGTGCGTCACTATCGACGGAGTGCGCGCACACCAGGCCGCGCTGCAGGCGATCGCCGACGCAAATAACGGCACGCGCGTCTCCGGGACCACGGGATATGATCAGTCGCTGGAGTACGTGGTCGACAAGCTCGAGGGAGCAGGATACCAGGTGAGCGTGCAGCCGTTTCAGTACGAGACATTCCTTTTGCTCTCACCGTCCGCCGTGCAGCAAGTCGCGCCGCCCCCTGCTGGCGGCCTTGCGCACTCCGTATTCTCGTACTCCGGTAGCGGGGATGTCACGGCACCCGTCACCCTGCTCAGCGGCGCGGATCCCTCACCGGGATGCGACGCGTCAGACTACGCAGGGTTCCCGGCAGGCAACATCGCGTTGATCGCTCGCGGCAGTTGTACCTTCCAGGTCAAGGCACAGAACGCCAATAGCGCGGGCGCTGCGGCCGTGGTGATCTACAATAATGCTGCGGGCGCATTCACCGGTACGCTAAGTTCCGCGTTTACGATCAACATGCCGGTCGTTGCAGTCAGCGGGGCAGACGGCCAGCAGCTCGCCGCAACGCCAGGCTTGGTGATGCGCGTGAAGACCGAGACGTTCCGCGGCACTGCGACCTCGTACAATGTCCTTGCCGAGATACGTACGGGAAATGCGAACAACGTGATCATGGTTGGCGCCCATCTAGATGCAGTGAATGCCGGGCCTGGCATCAATGACAACGGCTCGGGTGTTGGCGCCGTGCTCGAGACCGCGTTGCACATGGCGCGAGTGAAGACGCGCAACAACGTGCGTTTTGCGTTCTGGGGCGCGGAGGAAGCCGGCTTGGTCGGCTCCACATACTACGTGAACACGCGAAGCGCGGACGAGCTGAATCGCATCGCACTGTATCTCAACTTCGATGTGCTCGGATCTCCGAACCACGTGTTCTTCGTGCTCGACGGCGATGATTCCGATGGCGTTGGCGCAGGACCGGCTCCGGCGGGTTCGGCCGAAGTGGAGTCGATGTTCGCGTCGTTCTACACGATGCGCGGGCTTCCGTACAAAGGCGCCGATCCGAACGGCACCTCCGACTACGGTCCGTTCAGTACGGCGGGCATCGCCATCGGTGGATTGCACTCTGGTGCTTCGGGCATCAAGACGCCGGAGGAGGCGGCCCTCTGGGGCGGCGTTGCGGGCGTTGCGTACGACCCGTGCTATCACCTGGCCTGCGATACGTATGACAACGTCAATCTGTTTGCGCTCGATACCAATGCCGATGCGGTCGCATATGCGACGCTCAGCTTCGCCATGAATACGGAGTTGGTGAATGGCATCAAGGGCAAGGGCAACTTCAGGGTGAAGACGACCGTTTCGCCAAGCGCCACGCAAGAGGCGGAGAGGTAGCAGGCACACTTTCTACGATTCGTTCCCTTGGCCAGGGGCGCGACCCGGTCACCAGATCACGCCGGTCTCGCGCCTCTTGGTCACCCCCATTTATTCCCGCCGGCGCGCATCACCGCGCGTCCGTTACGAGCAACTCCATGTACTATCTCTACGAGCACCAGCTGGGCTATCACAGCCTGGCGTTGGGATTCCCCAGCATCGGCACGTGCAACGCGATCTGCCTGCAAACGAAGACCGGGTTGTTCGGCGTGCATGTGTACGGGTGCGACAACTTTGCGCCGCAGGAGGGGAAGCCCAAGAACGCCATGGAGCGCGAGGCAGATGCGTTTGCAGCGTTCGTGACAGGCCATCCGAACACGTCGGAGTTCATTCACCTCTACAGCGCGAACTTCCATGGAAAGCGCATCGGCACACCTGACGCGTGGCGCAAGGAGCTGCAGGTGTATGCGCGCGCACTGTCGTACACCGGACCGCTCAGCAGCTTCAACCTGAACTCGCTGCCCGGCTGGCCACAATCGACGAACGGCCTGGATCTCGACTCCGCGTACGTCGAGTTCCGGCGAGTGTTCGACACGGTCAGCATCCTGGTCAAGCCGTGGAGCCAATGCGTGCACCCACCCGAGCAGAAGCCGGGCCCGCCCGGGGCAGACGGTGTCAACTACCGCAGTACCACGCAGGCCGGACAAGTGTCCGACACATTCTGGTTCAAGAAGATGATCAGCTCTTTGAGCACCAACGGCTCAGGATTTACACTCACGCCGCAGCAGACGCGACTTACCTACAAGCACAAGAAGTAACTCCCGACTCGACGTCTCTAGCGCCCGACAGGTCGCTCGCCCTCACTCCCCCCGCATCACCGCCATCGGATCTACACGCCCCGCTCGTCGCGCCGGTACGTAGCCGGCCACGACCGCCGCCACGAGCACAAAACCCGTCACCGCCGTGTACGTGGCGGCGTCCGTCGTACTCACGCCGATGATCAGGTTGCGCAACAACTGGGATGTCGCCCACGTCAAGGCGACTCCGAGAACGCACCCGATCAATGCGATCTGTGCACATTGTCGCAGCACGCTTGCCGTGATTTGAGTGGCCGTCGCGCCCAGCGCCATTCGAATACCAAGCTCTCGCCGCCGATCACGTACGCTGGCCGACGACGCACCATACACACCCACCACGGCGAGCAGCAGCGTGATGATCGCGAACGTGGTGAACAGAGCCGCTGTGAAACGTGGGCCAGCCAGCGGTGCTGCCAGTCGTTCGACCATCGAGCCCGATGACACCACCCGCAGCTCCGGGTGCGCTTGAGCCAGCGCACTACGAATGCTTGCGATCGGAACGATCGCCTCACGGTGGGTTCGAACGGCAAATGATAGTGGCACAGGACCGGCGAACTGTCGCGTGGGCAGGTAGTAGTTCGACTGCGATGTCAGCAGCTCCCTGTAACGCGTCTCTCCCGTCTCACCAACCACGGTGTGCCACGCTCCACGCCCCGCCGGCGGTCCGAGTTTGATACGCTTGCCGATCGGGTTCTCACCGGGCCACGCACGATGTGCGATCGATCGGCTGACGATCGCGACCGGCTCGCTGCCTTCGCGATCGGCATCAGTGAACGGCCGTCCCCTGAGAATCGGAATCCCAAGCGTCTCGAAGTAGCGAGTACCAACCACCTCGAGGTTTACGACGGGATTCGCGGCAAACTGTGCATCGGTTTGCGATTCGCCACTGAAGGGAGCGATCCAGCCTCCTTGCGCCGAGAAGGGCGGCTTGGGCATCGCGGTGACCGTCGATACTCCCTGCAGTGTGGCAACGCGCGAGATCGCGTCTTCCTGCAGAAGCACCATGCGTTCCCGTTCAGCGATCGTACCCGCCGGCAGCATCGTTTCAACCACCGTCAATTGCGTCGCATCGAATCCCATGTCCAACTGTTGCATCGAACGCAAACTGCGCACGAACAGCCCCGTACATATGACGACGAGCAGCGCCATCGCCACCTGACCGACCACCAGGGCAGGACGGAGTAGCCGCAGCACCGCGCCGGGCGGAGAAGCGCGACCACTACGTAACCACAAACTCAGATCTCCCCTCGCCGAAAGCAGCGCTGGCAGCAGCCCCGAAAGCAGTGCGGCCAACATCGTGATCATCAGCGTGCCCAGTAGCACGCCGCCGTCCAGCGCGATCATCTCCCGCTGCGGCAGATTGGGAGGGGCGAGTGAGAAAATCATGCGGACACCCACCGCAGCGAGAATCACGCCGAGCACTCCGCCGCATGTCGCGAGCACGAACGATTCGGTGAGCAACTGTCGTACGATGCGTGCTCGACCCGCGCCAAGCGCGGAGCGAACCGCCAGTTCCTGTGTGCGGATCGAACCCCGAATCAGCAAGAGGTTCGCCACGTTGAGGCATGCGATCAACAGCAATACGATCACCACGGCGGTCGCGGCCAGGAGCGCCGTCCTGATCTCACCATGTATCCGCTCGGGCAGGGTGGTGAGCACAGCGCGCATCCCTCGCATCGCCGCCGGACGCTCGGTTTCCCTCGCGCGCAGGAATGCATCGAACTCGGCGCGTGCTGCTTCCGGCTGCACGCTGTCCGTCAGCCTCCCCACAAGATCGAACACCATCACCTGCGATGGATCCGCACTTGTCTCGAGTGTCGCGGGATATGAGGGCAGCACGGGCAACCAGACGTCGACATTCTGTGGAAATGCAAACCCGCGAGGCAGCACGCCGACGATGCGGTGCAGGCGGCCGTCGAGTTGAAGGGTGCGATCAAGTATCGCGGCGTCTGAACCGAATCGGTTCACCCATGTCGCGTGGCTGATGACAGTCACCGGTTCGGAACCGGGCGCGTCGTCGTCCGGCCGCAACACACGCCCGCGCGCGGGAGCGATGCCCAACAGCGGAAAGAAATCGCCGCTCACCCACGTCACCGCGAGCGGCAACGCCTCGGCGCCGCTCAGCATCACCACATCGACAGCGCCCTGAAACGCGACGCCGGCCAGCGCACTGAATGCGCGCGTGGAACCGCGATACGCCTGCAAGTCTGCGTACGACACGGGTAAGTGCTCGTCAGCGCCAAGCGACGGCGCCTGCCAGAGCACGGCGACATTCTCCGCTTGCGTCACCGGCAGGTCGCGAAGCACGATGCCGTTCACGACACTGTAGATGACCGTCGCCGCGCCAATGCCCAGTGCAAGAGTGCCCACGGCGACCATCGCGAACGTGCGATCCCTCGCGAGCGCGCGCAACGCGTAGCGCACGTCCCGATAGAATGCCTCTGCATACGGCATTCGGCGCTGCGCCCGCATCTCTTCCTTGTAGGACTCAGCGACACCGAACGCGATGCGCGCCTGTCGCCGTGCCTCGGCCGGTTCCACGCCGGATGCCACGAGACGCTCGGCCTCGAACTCCAGATGCATCTGCATCTCCTCCTTCATGCGATCGTCGGTGGAGGAACGGTGCAGAAGGGAACGCAGTCGCGCGCGCAAACCGAGCCAGAGACTCATGTGCGTCGCGTCAGGTGGCGCGCAGCACGACGTCCATTGCCATTGCGAACCTCTTCCAACTTGCCGTTTCGGTCGCCAGCGCGCGGCGGCCGGCGGCCGTGACGGAGTAGTAGCGTGCGCGTCGATTGTTGTCGGTAACGCGCCATTCGCTTGTGATTGCGCCGGCATGTTCCAGGCGCTGCAGCGCCGGATAGAGCGATCCCTGACTGACCTCGAGCGCGCCGGCCGATAGCTGCTCCAGACGCTGCCCGATACCCCAACCATGCAGTGGGGCAAGCGAGAGCGTCTTGAGTACCAGCAAGTCGAGCGAACCGCGCGCGTCGGCGTGATTCTGAGGCGACATGATCAGCGGGTGCGGGGCGCGAGGCGATCTTCCCTAGAATTCGAGAGAAGTATGTAAACCGCGAGCCGATGTGTCAAGAATGCCGTCAGGGACTAGGGCTCACAGGATGGGCTTTTGCCGCTTACAATCGTGCGCACTGGTTGCCCTGTCCTGCCGTCCGAGCCGACGATGTATGCGGTGCGTTGGCGAGAGTTCTCTGCCCGCTGCGAGTGATCCATCACGACCAGCTGCGCGACGCTCTGCTTGTCCAGCTCCGCAGGATTGAATCGCCACTTCTCGAGCGAGGCGATCAGAAGCTTTGCGAACTCACCTGCGTTCGTCGTGAGTACTCGCGCCGACGTTGGATTCGCTCTGCCGTTCGCATCCACAACAAACTCGAGAGTGGCCGCGGCGCACGTCAGTCCCAAGTCTGCGTCGAATTTCCGCTCCACAACCTTGCGCAGCTTGACTGGTTTGTTCACCGCACACTCGCGATACACGGGCTGCGTGCCAAAGCGTGCGGTGTCTGCTGCAACCTGCTCGCAGGAATCGGTGCCCGTCTGGGCATGCAGCGAGGTGGGCATGAGTAGCGCCAACAGCGTGAACGCGGCAGGAATCAGTCGGAATCGCATGGCCTGTCCGATATGGAGGGAGGAGTGCGTTGATCAATATCGGCGTCGCACCGAATCCGGCGCAAATCAGGCCCGCTCATCCCGGTGCGCCCGGTGGATCGGCGTCGTATCTTCTGCGCATGAACCAACCGGACGATCGCCTCGCCGACGCGTTGCGAGGACGCTACGACATCGAGCGGGAACTCGGCCGCGGAGGCATGGCGACCGTGTGGCTGGCGCGTG
>JBGTFN010000025.1:0-5120 GCA_041747275.1 Gemmatimonadaceae bacterium
CATCTCGGCGAGGAAGGCGTCTGCCTCCCGGGCACGCCGCTCCGACGTCACATCCGTCCACACCGCGGTCAGGCCCCCGGTGGCCGCCGGGTAGACACGCGCCGCGACCCATTGCCGGAGCGCTGGGTCGTGCGTATCGAAGTGGACCGGGATCCGCTCGGTCATCGCCCGGCGCATTGCCTCCTCGACGGGCGTGCCGATCAGATGCGGATACACCTCCCAGAGCACCTGGCCCACAGGAGAGACTGCCGACGGCGAAGCCGCAAGCAGTTCCGCCGCTGCCGCGTTGACGTAGGTGAAGCGGAAGTCGGCGTCGTACGCCACGAACGCATCGCGCACGCTTTCGACCAGTGCACTTGCGACCGCACGCGCCGCCTCCGCCTCGTGGCGCGCCTCCCGGAGTTCAGTGACGTCTGCGCATGTCCCGATGAAGCCGAGGAATTCGCGGTCAGCCATTCCGCCCTCGGCGTAGCGCGGCACGGCGTTGACCAGAAAACTGCGGTACACGCCGTCGTGGCGGCGAAGTCGATACTCAAGGGTGTACGGGTCGCGTGCCGCGAATGCGCGCTGATATGTCTCGAGACACTTCCGCAGATCGTCGGGGTGCACGTGCGCTGTCCAGCCCGCCCCGCGCGCCGATTCCAACGTACTGCCTGTGAAGTCGATCCACGGCCGGTTCACCCAGTCGCGCCGACCATCGGTCCCCGCTGTCCAGATGAGAACCGGCGCGGCATCCGCGGTGGCGCGGAAGCGCGCCTCGCTCTCGCGCAGCGCGGACTCCGCGCGCGCGCGCAAGGTCACGTCAAGCACGAGCGCGATCACCCCTTCGACGCGCTCACCATCCGCCGCGCGCAGCGGGGCATAGACGAGATCGACCAGACGATCCTCGGGGATGCCGTCCCCGGTGGCGTCCCAGCGAGCGAGTTCATTCGTGCGCACCACCGCCTGGCCGCTATCGAACACCTGTTGAAGCAGCGCGAAAAAGTCGGCCCCGTCCGCGCCGCCTGAGAGTTCCGGGAGCGCATCTCGAATGGGGCGCCCCACGACCTCGCGACCGCCGATGATGCGTTGGTAGGCGGCGCTGAGCGCGCGGAACCGAAGTTCACGGCCTTCATACACAGCGACGGGCGCGGGAAGTTGCGCAATAACGCGGTCGAGACGCGCACGTTCCGCATCAACGGCCACACGAGCCGCGCGCTCGGCATCAATGGCCGCACGAAGCGCCGCTTCCCGCGAATGCTCCTGCGTAACGTCGAGGGCGGTACCGACAAGGAAGACCGGACGGCAGCCCGCTCCCGGTGGCGTCCCGTCCAAGATTTCTTCCTCCGCGAACTGCATTTGTCCGGCGGCGCGCACCCAACGCTCGGTGCCGTCAGGCCACACCACGCGGAACTCGGCGCGGTAACCGCCGTCCCCACCGGGGGCAGTCGCTCCGGCCAAGGTCGCATCCACCTGAGGCCGATCCTCGGCGTGCACGCGTGTCGACAGAATCTCCGCTCGGGGCCTCGGAGTTAGTTCGTCGACGCCGAACAGGCCGGCCATATGGGCGTCGAAACTGACCAGATCAGTGACCACGTCCCACGTCCAGGTGCCGAGCTGCGCGACTTCTGTGGCCAGCCGATAGCGGGCTTCGCTTACGCGGAGCCGTTCGTCGCACTCGTGTGCCAAGGTTTGTCGGGTGGAGATTAGCGATTCCGGGCTGCGTTGGAGCGCAGGGGTGTCCCGCAGAGAGCGCGCCGACGGTCCGCTCACTGGGCATCACAAGTATGCTGATTGCGGAGCGTCGGGTCAATCATTTCAGATGCGCCGTCAATCAATGCGATTCCCCTCGGGGTACGCCCCCCCCTTGTCTGGGGGGCGGCGATTGATTGCGGGGCCGCGCGCCGACCGCTTGGCAGCGGTGATGGCCAACGGCGCGTCACCTGTCAACTGGCGGGAGGCCCCACACAGAGACAACGCTGCCGGTCAGACCAGGGACGGGCGGCGTTTTGTCGCTACACGATCTGGCGACGAGTCTCGGCGCGGCGGGGGAAAGATTCCGAGTCACAACAGCGGCGCGGAACTGTGATCTAGCACTGGCCGCCACATCCGTTGGTGCGCTGCAGACTCGCTGGTGCGCTACATGCCTGGTGCTGGCGAGTCGGTGAAACCCGTTGCGCCGGTCGGCAGGGTGAACTTGATCCCTTCCGTGTACGGGGCGGATTGATTTGCCATCTTTGCCTTGATTTGCCTTGCGTACTCTGCGCGCGCTCCGTCCACCGTCAGCTTCCCAACCACGATGTCGTGCGCCAGGTTGATCGCCAGAAAATTTGCCGCTTCCTTGTCGCAACGTGCTGACATCTCTCCTTTCGTGCGCTCCACAATGACGCTGCCGTCGTATTGCGCGAGCTCGTCGAACTTGTCCCACGGCACTTGATAGTCGATGATCTGTTCCATCACATCGGGGTGGGGCATCGGGAAGTTGTGTTGCACAGCCTCTTTTGAGATGACGGTGCGCTTCCACGGCCCGGTGTTGTGCCAGACCAGCATCGTCGCGGTTTCCTCCGCAGGTTCGCCGTACTTCTCCACCATCATCGTCGCCGCCTCTCGCGAAGCATCGTGCCAACCATCAAGCCGCTGCGTCACTGACCCGCTCGGCATTTGCGGGTCGACGCGATCAAGCGTACCCGCGGCGCTGTCCCGTGCAGCGACCGTGTCGCTTGCATCACGGTCGGGCGCACACGCCGCCGCAGCTGCGAACAGCACGGCGCCTGCGAGCGCGACCATAACTTGCTGTTGTTTCATTCGGTCCTCACTGTTACATGGTGCGACATCTTTCCCAGCTCGGGAACTTTGCTACACACCGTGACAACGGTCGTTCCCCGATTTCCCACTGCGTTGACAACGCCTTCAACGACACTGCTCCGAGGAGTACGTACATGTTGCACGACGGGACACTGCACGAGTACCACCGCCGTACTGCGATGAATCAAGCGTGAGATGTTTTGCGGATGCCGTGAGTCAGGTTATCGGGACGTGGCGGACGCGATTACGCGAGCTCGAACCGGTCGAGGTTCATCACCTTGTGCCACGCCTTCACAAAATCACGCACGAACTGTTCCTGCGCATCGTTGCAGCCGTACACTTCGGCAATGGCACGCAGCTGCGAGTTCGATCCGAACACGAGATCGACGCGCGTTGCGCTCCACTTCACGTCGCCCGTCACGCGGTCGCGAGCTTCGTACACATCACCGGCGTCCGACATCGGCTTCCAGGCCGTGCCGATATCCAGCAGGTTGACGAAGAAGTCGTTTGTAAGCGTTTCGGGACGGTCGGTGAATACGCCATGTCGTGACTGCCCATGGTTCGCATTCAGCACGCGCAGGCCGCCCACCAGCACAGTCATCTCCGGAGCGGTCAGCGTGAGCAGCTGCGCCTTGTCCACCAGCAACTCTTCAGCGGGCACCGTGAACTTCGTCTTGAGGTAGTTGCGGAACCCGTCGGCCTGCGGCTCGAGCACGCCGTACGATTCCACGTCCGTCTGTTCCTGCGACGCATCCATGCGACCGGGTGTGAACGGCACATCGATCGCATGTCCCGCATTCTTCGCCGCCTGCTCCACAGCCGCACAGCCGCCGAGCACGATGAGGTCGGCCATCGACACTCGCTTGCCGTCCGTCTGCGCGTCGTTGAACTGCTTCTGAATAGTCTCGAAGATCTCGAGCGCGCGCGCCAGCTTGGCCGGCTGGTTCACCTCCCATCCCTTCGCCGGAGACAGTCGAATGCGCGCGCCATTGGCGCCACCGCGCTTGTCTGAGCCGCGGAACGTCGACGCGGAGGCCCAGGCAGTGGACACGAGCTGCGAGATGGCCAGGCCCGACGCGAGAATCTTCTCCTTGAGCTGTGCGATATCGCTCGTGTCGATCAACGCATGATCGACCGCAGGAATCGGATCCTGCCACAGCAACTCTTCCTGCGGCACCAGCGCGCCGAGGTAACGCGAACGCGGACCCATGTCACGATGCGTCAACTTGAACCATGCGCGCGCGAACGCATCCGCCAGCTCATCAGGGTTCTCGTGAAAGCGCGTCGAAATGGGCGCGTAAATCGGATCCACCTTGAGTGCCATGTCGGCGGTGGACATCATCGGCGCGTGACGCCTGGTGGGATCGTGCGCGTCAGGAACGAGCGTGGCCGCCGCGGGATCTGTCGGCGTCCACTGCCACGCACCGGCCGGGCTCTTCGTGAGTTCCCAGTCATGTCCAAGCAGCGTGTCGAAGTACCCGTTGTCCCACTTGATCGGGTTGGGCGTCCAGGCGCCCTCGAGTCCGCTCGTGATCGCGTGCGATCCCTTGCCGCTCTCGAACTTGCTCAGCCAGCCGAGGCCCATGTCTTCAATGGTGCCGCCTTCGGGCTCAGGCCCCACATGGGCGACGTCGCCCGCGCCGTGACACTTGCCGAACGTGTGTCCACCGGCCACCAGCGCGACCGTCTCTTCGTCGTTCATGGCCATGCGCGCGAACGTATCGCGAATGTCCCGCGCCGAGGCCAGCGGATCGGGCTGACCGTTGGGTCCTTCCGGGTTCACATAGATCAGACCCATCTGCACCGCCGCCAGCGGGTTCTCGAGTTCGCGCTCTCCCGTGTAGCGCTTGTCGCCCAGCCACTCGGCTTCGGGGCCCCAGTAGATGTCCTGCTCCGGCTCCCAGATGTCCTCTCGGCCGCCGGCGAAGCCGAACGTCTTGAAGCCCATGGACTCCATGGCGCAGTCGCCGGCGAAGATCATCAGGTCGGCCCATGAGATGCTCGCGCCGTACTTCTGCTTGATCGGCCACAGCAGACGGCGGGCCTTGTCCAGGTTGCCGTTGTCAGGCCAGCTGTTGAGCGGGGCAAAACGCTGGGTGCCCGACGACGAACCGCCTCGGCCGTCGGCGGTGCGATAGGTGCCCGCACTGTGCCACGCCATGCGGATGAAAAACGGGCCGTAGTGGCCGTAATCTGCCGGCCACCACTCCTGCGAGTCGGTCATGAGCGCGAACAGGTCCTGCCTGAGCGCTTCGATATCGAGCTTCTTGAACGCTTCGGCGTAGTTGAAGTCGGGCCCCATCGGGTTCGCGTGGGGCGAGTTCTGGTGCAGCATG
>JBGTFN010000026.1:0-13514 GCA_041747275.1 Gemmatimonadaceae bacterium
GAGGTGCTTCGGGCGCTCTGGCGTGCAGTGGGGCCGCGTCTCCAAGATGGCGCGTCTGTCGACCTCGATGGCCTCCCGTCGGAACTTGGTGGCTCGATGGGCATACGGCCCGTGTTGGAGCGACTGGAACTGGAGCAGTTCGTGACCTGGTCGCGCTCGGGCGGAGGATTTCGCCTCGATCCACGCGCGATCATTGAGAGTCGTGTACCGGTGGACTGGGAGCTGCTGGCCCGACGCCGCATGGTGGATATGGACCGGCTCGACATGATGCAAGGCTATGCGCAGACACGCGCTTGCCGCCGGGCATTCGTGCTTCGATACTTCGGAGACGCAGACGTTCGCACCCGGTGCGGTGCCTGCGACCGCTGCCTCGGCTCCACGCTGATCGCCACTCCCAGAACGCCTCGCGCTCGCACGCGGGCACGCCGGTGATTTCCCTGCGTTCCACGCCCCTGAAACCGCTCGTCATCGCACTCGCGCTCGCCGGCGTTGCGCTCTCATGCAATACGCGTGATCCCGAGAGTGCCGACCTGATCCTGCTCAACGGGCGCGTTTACACCATGTCGTGGCCGGATCCGGATGGCGAAGGCGCGCCACACACCCGAGCGCCGTTTCGCGATGGCCAGTGGAGACATGACGCGACGGCCGTCGCGATACGCGGCGATCGCATCATGTGGGTGGGGCGAGATGACGATGCGCGCGCCTGGCGTGGCGCGGAGACCGAGATGATCGACCTCCAGGGAGCCACCGTCATTCCCGGGCTGCATGATGCACATGGTCATGTCGGTGAGCTGGGGGCGGCCATGAGCAAGGTGAACTTGATCGGCGTCCGAACCCCCGCCCAGGCCATCGCCCGCGTTCGTGCCGTTGCGGATACCGCGCCACCTGGTTCGTGGATATTGGGGCAGGGGTGGGACGAAGGCGCGTGGGTCAACCGATACCCGGCCGCCGGCATGCTGTCGCGCGCCTTTCCCGATCACTTCGTATACTTGCGCGGACTGCATGGCTTTGCTGCGTGGGCGAATGACTCCGTACTCGCTCGCGCCGGCATCAACGACTCCACGCCCAATCCCGTGGGCGGCGTCATTCAGCGTGCAGAGGATGGCGCAGCCACCGGGATCGTGCTGAATCGTGCCGTCGCGTTGCTCGATCAAGTTGTCCCCGCGCTGAATGTAGACAACGCACGTGCCAATCTGCTGCGTGCACTCGATTCCCTCGCAAGCGCCGGCTACACCATGGTGCATGATGCAGGTGTCGACGGGCTGCATCTGGAAGCCTATTTGCAGCTGGCGGAACAACGCGCGCTGCCGATCCGGGTGTACGCGATGCTCTCCGCGCGCGACACCGCTCTCGCGCGATGGTGGACATCGAGCGGTCCCGACACGAGCACCTCGCGCCATCTCACGATCCGCAGCGTCAAGGCCTACTACGACGGTTCACTCGGCTCGCGCGGCGCGCGCCTGCTGGAAGACTACGCAGATTTGGCGGGATCGCGAGGAGTGAGCGGCGCTGGCTATGGTTTCGATACCGCCGTGGTGGCAGGGTTGATGCGCGCTGGTTTTCAGGCGTCTGTGCATGCCATCGGTGATGCCGGAAATCGCGAAACGATCGACTTCCTCGAGCGCGCCATGAAGTCAGCGTCGTCTACGCGGTCGCTGCGGCACAGGATCGAGCACGCGCAGATACTCACACCCGTCGATGTGAAGCGCATGGCGGCCTTGGGGATCGTCGCATCCATGCAGCCACCACACGCCGTCGAAGACGCTTCGTGGGTTGAGGAACGGCTCGGCCCCACACGCGTCCTGGGCGCGTATGCGTGGCGCTCGCTGCGTCGAGCGGGGGCACACGTCACGTTCGGCAGCGATTTTCCCGGGTCGGGCATTTCGCCGTGGTACGGTTTCTACGCCGCCGTCACACGACGCGACACCACGGAGAATCCGGGGCCTGCGCTCGTTCCCGCAGAACGACTGACGATCGAAGAAACGATCCGCGCGTACAGCACGTGGGCCGCCTGGGCAACGTTCAACGAAAGCTCCACTGGTGTCATCGTGGCCGGGCGCTGGGCCGACCTCACGATTCTGAATCATGACCCATTCACCAGTCCGCCAGGCACTGTCTGGCTCGACGCTGGCGTGCGCTACACCGTGGTGGGAGGGCGAATTGTTCACGCGCGGGAAGCTGCGCCGGACACGACCGCTCGCTAGTTTCTGCCGTTATGGACGACTCTCTCTATTTTTCCGATTCCCATCTCGCCGTGCGCGAGATGGTTCGCGCATTTGCGCAAGAACACGTCGCGCCCGTCGCGGCGCGCCACGACGCTGACTCCACGTTCCCGTGGGAAAACGTCAAACGCATGGGCGAACTGGGCTTGCTAGGCATTCCGTGGTCCGAAGAACTCGGCGGAGCGGGCTTCGATACCATCGCATTCATGATTGCGATCGAAGAACTGGCCCGCGTCGACGCGTCGCACAGCATCACGATCAGCGCGCACACCACACTTGGTACATCGCCGATCGTGTACTTCGGCACGCCCGAGCAGAAGCAGCGCTTTGTTCCGCTGCTCGCGGCGGGCAAGGTGCTGGGCGGCTTTGGCCTCACCGAGGAGTCGGCGGGCAGCGACGCTGGCGGCACCAGAACAACGGCCGTGCGCAAAAACGGGCACTACGTGCTCAACGGCTCGAAACGCTTCATCACGCACGCGGGCGTCGGCGAAGTCTTCGTCGTGACCGCCGTCACCGATCCTGAGAAGGGCACCAAGGGCATCTCGTCGTTCGTGCTCACCAAGGACACGTGCGACCTCGAGACGGCCAAGGCGCTCGGCATCGGCCATGCTGAGTCTCTGCCCAACATGGCCGGATTCCGCGCCGGCAAGAAGGAAGACAAGCTCGGCTGGCGCGCCTCGGACACTCGCGAATTGCTGTTCGACAACGTTGAGGTTCCGGCCGAGAACCTGCTCGGAACCGAGGGGCTGGGTTTCGTCAACTTCATGAAAACGCTCGACGCCGGACGCATCGGTATCGCCGCGCTCTCCATCGGCATAGCGCAGGGCGCATTGGACGAGGCGCTCAAGTACGCCTCAATGCGCAAGCAGTTCGGACAGGCCATCGCAACGTTTCAGGGCGTTCAGTTTCAGCTCTCTGATATCGCCACCGAGCTGGAGGCCGGCCGTCACCTTGTGTATCACGCCGCGTGGTTGTCACAAAACGGCAAGCCCTTCGGCAAGGAAGCCGCAATGGCCAAGCTGTTCTGCTCGGAGCTCGCCATGCGCGCTACGATCAAGGCCATCCAGATCCACGGCGGCTACGGCTACACCAAGGACTATCCGGTCGAGCGCTTCATGCGCGACGCCAAGATCGGAGAGATCGGCGAGGGGACGAGCGAGATTCAGCGCATCGTGATCGCTCGCCACCTGCTGCGGGAACTGGCGGGATAACCCGGCGATGCATACAGTTAACATGTCGCGGGCCGTTCATTTTCTGCCTGGTCCTCGATTGTAAGGTCCCGATGGCCCGCGCGACTCGCGGGCCGTCGTTGTTTCGGTGGGCGTCGTCCGGGGCCAACGTGCTGCGCCGACACCACCGCGCACCCCACCGCGCGTCCCCGTGCCCCCATTGAGATCGCACGCCATCACGCTTGTCACCGGTCCTCGTCGTCCCGCGCGCATTGCTCTGCAGCGTGCCGGAGAAGCATGCCTCGCGCTTCCGTTTCGGAAGTGCGGCGCGTCCGAGTCCCTGGTCGTGCCTGGTGTGGTCGATCGCGCGCCGTTGGCGGAGAGACCCGTATCCTCGTCAGGCAAGGCGCATTCGGCGCCGCTGACCACCACTTCGCCCTTTGGCCAACGTCCGGAGCGGATGCGCGCGGAGTCGCCGCGCCACCGACCGACGTGGACCCTCGATGAAACGCGAGATTCTTGTCAACGCCAACCCGCGGGAAACCCGGGTGGCCATCCTCGAGGACGACCTCCTCGTTGAGCTGTTGGTCGACCGTCCCGATGCACGTCGTATGGTCGGCGATGTGTATTTGGGGAAGGTTGAGGCGGTACTGCCCGGCATTCAGGCAGCGTTCGTCAACATAGGCACCGAGAAAGCCGCGTTCCTCCACGCGTCCGACATCGTCGTGCCCGACGACGACGTGGATCCCGACGATGATGACGACGACGATGACGAGGCGCCGGGTGGCGGCCGCCGTCAGCGTCGCGAGTTACCCCCAATTCAGGACGTGCTGAAGCGCGGTCAGGATCTGGTTGTACAGGTGTCGAAGGAGCCGATCAGCACGAAGGGCCCGCGAGTCACCGCGCAAGTGTCGCTGGCCGGTCGGTTTCTCGTCTACATGCCGTTCGCGAGCCGCGTTGGCGTGAGTCGGAAGATCGGCGAGCGCAGCGAGCGGCAGCGTCTTCGACAGATGCTGGGCGAACTGCTGCCCCCCGATGCAGGCGGCGTCATCGTTCGCACCGTGAGCGAGGACGCGACGCGGGAGGTGTTCGAGCGGGAACTCAACTCGCTCATCGCCACCTGGAAGCGCATCAAGCGCAAGAACCAGTTTTTACGCGCTCCCGCGCTCATTCACCGCGAAACAAACGTCACGCGCGGTCTGGTGCGCGACGTTTTTTCGAGCAAGGTGGACTCGCTCAACGTCGACTCGCGTCAGGTATACAACGAGATCGTCGAGTATCTCACCGGTATCGCGCCCGACCTGGTCGATCGCGTGAAGCTGTATGAAGGCAGCGTGGCACTGTTCGACAAGTTCGATATCGAGAAGGAAATTCGCGACCTCTTCAAGCGACGTTGCGACCTGCCGTCTGGCGGTTATCTCATCATCGAACAGACGGAGGCGCTGGTCTCGGTCGACGTGAACTCCGGCCGGTACACCGGCAAGAAGGATCCCGAAAAGACCATCTTCCGAACGAACAGCGAATCGGCCAAGGAGATCGCGCGACAGCTTCGCTTGCGCGACATCGGCGGTATCATCGTCTGCGACTTCATCGACATGGAGACGCAGGCGAACCGTGATCGTGTGCTGCAGGAACTGCGCACGCACCTCGGACGTGACCGGGCGCGCACCAAAGCCTTCGCCGTGAGCGAACTCGGCCTCATCGAGATGACACGGCAGCGAGTGCGGCAAAGCCATTGGCAGAGCATGACCGAGGCCTGTCCCACCTGCGCCGGTACCGGCCGCGTCTTCTCGCCGGAGACGATCGTGCGTCGTCTCGAGCGTGCGGTCACCCGAATGGGAGCCGAAGGCAAGCGGGACGCGATGCTGCTGCGCATGCATCCCGATATCGCGCTGCATGTGCTGGAGGAGGAGCGGGATCTGCTCAAACGCCTCGAGAAGGCGGCTGGCTTCTCGCTGGAAATGCGCGACGACCCGTTGCTCAAGCCGGACGAATACCGGCTGGTGGTGAAGGGCGCCGAGCGTGATGTGACGCAGCAGTACGCCATGGCCTGACGACGTTCGAGCCTGGTCGGCGACAGATGTCAAACCCTTGCAGCGGTGGACGTTGACAGTCCGTACCTGACGCGATACGTTTCTGGGCTGATCTGGTCGCCGTCCCATTCGGGCAGCGATCCCAACTGGGGTGCCCCCACAGGGGTGCGATGCCCTCACTGTCTCGAGTAATATGAGCTACGCGATCATTCGTACCGGCGGCAAGCAGTATCGTGCCGAGCCGGGCAAGACCCTCCGCATCCCCTCGTTGATGGGTGACGCGGGTTCGTCCGTCGAGTTCAACGAAGTGCTGCTCGGTTCTGACGGCACCACCACGCGCACCGGCGTTCCGACGCTGTCGGGCGCGAGTGTCACCGCCGAAATCGTCAAGCACGGCAAGGACGACAAGATCGTGGTGTTCAAGTTCAAGCGCCGCAAGAACTACGCGCGCAAGCAGGGTCACCGCCAGAAGTTCACCGAAGTCCGCATCAAGGACATCGTTCTCGGCTAACCGTTGTGGCACCGGCGTTCAAGCGCCAGTGCCTTGGAGATAGACATGGCTCATAAGAAAGGCGTCGGCTCTTCGCGCAACGGGCGGGATAGCAATCCACAGTACCGTGGCATCAAGAAGTTCGGCGGCGAATTCGTAACCGCTGGCAACATCATCGTGCGCCAGTGCGGCACCAAGTGGCACCCGGGCCGCAATGTCGGTCTTGGCACCGATTACACCATCTACTCGCTCGTCGACGGAGTGGTGCAGTTCGAGCATAAGAACAAGAAGCGACTCAAGGTGTCAGTCGTCCCCGTCGAGTACGAGCTAGTTATTGAGCACGTCGAAGGCGACGAGGGCGAAGACAGCGACGAGCAGGCCGCAAGCGCCTGAGCACTTCGCACTCTCAGGTTTCAATGTCAAACGGCCCCTGTTCCTCGTGAACGGGGGCCGTTTGCGTTCGTTCCATCGCAACTCTCCGTTCCCGTTCGCCGTACACCTGAGTATCCCCTTACAGGAGCAACACGATATGGCGATCTGGGACAAGCTCAAGGATGGCATCGATAAGGCCAACAAGGTGGCGCAGGACGCCCTCGACGAGGGCAAGGTCCGCATGGATGCGCGTCGAGCGCGGCAGAGTGCCGACCAGGCGGCAGAGTCACTCGGCTATGCGGTCTTCCGTGCCTGGGAGCGTGGCAAGGAACTGGAGGCCGAGAGTATGGATCGGCTCGCCAGGGCGCTGCGCGATCATGAGCAGGAAGCCACGCGATTGGAGCGGTCAATAGATGAGGCCGCCGAATGGAGAAGACGGCAGGGGACTGGTGAGGCACCAGCCGGTTCGGCCCCGGCAAGCGCGGAGTCGCCGGAGGCGCCGTCGACTCCTCCGCATCACCATTCGGATCCCTTGGATCCTCCCCCCGTAGCACCCCACAGCGACCCGTCCCGACCGCCGGTGTGATGAAATGAGCAGCGTCCTTAACGCGCCCGCCGGAGCCGCGTCTACCATCGCGTGCAGATGACCGAAGCGGACCGAACAAAGGACGCCGCGGTGGATCAGGAGCTCATCGAGCGCTGGCGCACCGGGGACGAAAGAGCGGCGACTTCGATCGTCGAGCGGCATGCATCTGCGTTGGCGCGCTTTGCGCTGAGTCTGGGCGTGCGCGAGGAACTGGATGAGCTGGTGCAGGACACATTCGTTCGCGCGTTTGCCGCGCTCGATTCGTTTCGCGCCGACAGTTCGCTTCGCACGTGGCTGTTCACCATTGAGCGACGACTGGTGCTGGACCGGCGGCGTGCAACCCGACGTCAGCCGGAGTTGGTGGAAGTGATGCCGGAAGATGCAGCGACGGGCTTTCATGCGCTGGACGGCATGGTCGCGAGTGAGACGGAAGAGCGGGTACGCCGCGCCTTGGACACGCTCTCGCCCATGCAACGTGATGTGTTCACGTTGCGGGTGCAGGAGGGCCGGGCGTACAAGGACATTGCGCAGATTCTCGGAACGACCGAAGGGGCGGCCCGGGTGCATTACCACAACGCGCTTCGCGCGGTGAAGGAGCGGATACATGAGTGAGTGCACGAACGTCGACATGCAGGACCTGCTACCCGAGTTCATCGCCGAGCAATTGCCGGCGCGTGATCGCGCAGCGCTGGAACTGCATCTGGCCTCGTGTGACGCCTGTCGTGCGGATCATGAGGTGCTGCTTTCGGTGCGACATGCGCGGCCGGTGCCACCGTTGATCGACATTGCTTCCATTGTGGCAGCGTTGCCGCGACCTGGTGTCGCGGCAGCGACAGACGACGCAGCCGCGGACAGCGTACCGCGCCGTCCGTTTCTGGTGGTCACCGGCGAGCGTGCCACAACTGCTGCCTCATCCCGGAATCCCGCGCGCCAGTCTCGGCATCGCGTCTTCGGTGCACAGCTGATGCGTTATGCCGCTGCGATCACGTTGGTCGCGGTGGGCGGCCTGTCAGTCGTGATGGCGCGTCGCACACCAACGTCGTTGACTGGCGCGGCGATCGAATCGCCCGTCATGATGTCCGATACGCCAATGGAAGTGGCAAGCGCGCCGCTTCCGTATTCTCCCGACCGCATTCCGGTTCGGGCTGTGGTGTCGGTGGCACCGTCGGTGCTGCCCATTCAGGAACTCTCGGATTATTCCGACGAGGAGTTGGCGTTGCTCCTGGAGCAGTTGGAGGCGTGGGACGGTGCCCCACCCGTCGATTCCGTGAGCGTGGTGCCATCCTCGGGTATCGATAGCGCCATTCAGGGGTCGTCATGAAGCGGGTTGTGCAGTGCATGCAGGTGAGGTCGGTCATGGTCGTAGCCATCGCGTCCGCGTTGTCATTCGCTCCGCTCGCGATGGCCGCCGCGCAGGGACCGCCGCAGGGCCGTCCGGATCGGTCTGGCACTTCCCGCAGCGGCGCGCCGTCGCGTGAGATCGAACAGCAGTTGCAGCGGCGTATCGGTCAGATCATGAAAGAACGGCTCGAACTCACCGATGAGCAGCTTACTCGACTTGAAGCGGTCACGATGAAGCTCGAGCGGGAACGCCGGGCGGTGCGTGGCGAGGAGTTCCGCATTCGCACAGCGCTGAGAGCGCAGCTGCTCTCCGGCGACTCGGCGTCGAACGAAGTGGTGGGTGAGTTGCTCGACCGCATGCCGCGTGTCGAACGTCGTCGCATAGAGCTGATGGAAACCGAGCAACGGGAGTTGGCGCAGTTTCTCACGCCGATTCAGCGCGCGCGGTTCATGGGGCTGCAGGAAGAGATTCGGCGCAACATGGAGCAGATTCGCGATCGGCGTAATGGTGACGGTGCCAAGTTTTCACCCAATCGTCCCGACGCATCGCGTCCGATGGACTCGCGCCGCCGCAAGCCTGACGGCTCGCCGAACTGAACGCCAGACTGATCGCCTACCAGGCAACCAGTTCACCGTTTTGGCCACACCCCGTTGGGCGTCGGTTTCAGTATGTTCGGCGGTTAGGCTCCCGCCGCTTGGGCCAACCAGCCCGCCCAACAGGCAGCAGGCAAACCGCCCAAGGTACCGCAACAGTGCCTTACAGCGTGAAGCCGAACGGGGCGAATCATCAACGCCAGGCTCACGAGCGATCGCGCAAGACTTGAGAGTGTCGAGGCTTTCGACCACCTTGCGTTGGTAGCGACAAATGACGCGGCAGTCGGTCGTGCACATTGTCGCGCGCAGCGGGCGCTCGCCCCCGCCTGAGAGACCGACTCACATGCGTCAATCATCAGCGGCGAACGATGGCCGCGCAGGCCGGACATTCCGCGCAGACCGGACATTCCGCGCAGCCCTGGTTCTTCTGGCGCTCTCAGCGACTGCGTGTGCAGGCGGCAGTGACGGCACGCAAGGAGCAGGCGGCCGCTCTCGACCCGCCGTCGTCGGTCAACCAGCGCCCACGTACGCAATCGCCACCGTGACGGGCGACTCGCTCGTCGTCGGGCCAAGCGAATCGCTCGTGCTGCTCAACGTCTGGGCCACCTGGTGCGCGTCGTGCAAGGAGGAATTCGCGTTCATGGACACCTTGCTCGCCAAGCACGGACCAGACGGACTGCGCGTTGTCGCAGTGAGCGTGGATGTCGGCAGTGTCGAGCCCGTGCTGCGCGTTGCCAGGCAGTACGAGGTCACCTTCGAAATTGCGCATGATCCGGACGGCGAAATCGAGCGCCGTTTTCCCGCACTCGGCGTCCCAGCCTCGTATCTCATCGGCCGCGATGGTCGCGTGGTGTGGAAACACATCGGTGTGTTGCCGCCGAAGGTCGATTCGGTGATTGCAGCGACGCTGGCGAAGCCGGCCGCGTCATCATAAGTTGCGGTTTGGTTCATAGCCTACCCGGGTGGCGGAACTGGTAGACGCAGGGGACTCAAAATCCCCCATCCTCACGGATATGCGAGTTCGACTCTCGCCTCGGGTATGAACACAAACGCCGCACGTGCATTTGCACGAGCGGCGTTTGTTTGTTCGGCAGCGTGACCAAGTCACCTTCCCGAACGATGAGCATCAAAGCGATCGGAGACTATCGCGAGCCGCTCGGCTCGTTCTCCCAAACCTGCTGAATGTTCTTCTGAATCTCCGACATGCGATCCGCTACCGGATGGCCTTCGTCGCGCAGGAACGACACAACCGCGCCGGGGATGATATTGTGAATCGTCATCACGGATTTTGCGTGCGCCTGCAGATGACGGTGTGCAAGTTCGGCCAAGGGCTCGTCACCCAGCGAGAGCGCGGTGGTGTGCAGCATCACATAGCCGATGCTCGCAAGGCTCAACGCTGTGTAATCATCGCGCAGATCCTTCGGCAACTTCTCGGCGCGTACGAAGTCGACTGCGGCGGCACCAAGACCAAGCACGGCTGAGGCTGCCTTCTTCACCGAACCGACGATTCCGTCACCGGCGTCGCCACGCTGTTCTGCTGCTGCCTCAAGAGCGGAGATATGCCGCTCACAGGTGCTGTGTACGACTCTCAGTTCGCGAACAACTTCCGGTGACTCCTCGTCAAGATCCTCGATCTGTCCTGACAGCGCCTTCTCGATATGCTTTTCGAGGGCGAGCATATCGGTGACGTAGCTGGTAATCGCTTCGCGTGTATCGGTGGCCATGTGTTACCTCTGAATGCATCAGTGAACGAGCTCGCCGCACTTTGGTGCAGCATCGGACGCCTGAACACGGCGACAGACGTAGCATCGCGGATTTGCTGTTCACTGACCATTCAACCCAGGGGCGATTTGTGCGTTGCCCCGCGCAGTCAGCGCGTCACATGCGTCAGCCAACCGTACTCATCCGCAACGCGACCGTGCACGATGTCCAGAAAGCGCGACTGCAGCGCCTTCGTGATCGGCCCCGGCTTGCCGCTGCCGATTCGGATGCGGTCGAGGCTACGAACGGGCGTGACTTCGGACGCGGTACCCGTCAGGAACATCTCGTCGGCGCCGTACAGCGCCTCGCGCGCGATAGGCATCTCGCGCACGTTGTAGCCCGCGTCCTGCGCAATCCGCTGAATGCTCGCGCGTGTGATGCCACCAAGGATCGTGCCGTCGAGCGGCGTGGTGTAGAGGGTGCCCGCAGATGCGATGAACACGTTCTGGCCCGAGCCTTCGCTCAAGGTACCGGACGGATTCATCGCAATGCCTTCCTGATAGCCGTTGGCCATCGCCTCGAGCTTGATCAACTGTCCGCTCAGGTAGTTGCCCGCGATCTTTGCCATTGCCGGAATGGTATTGGGCGCAACGCGTGTCCAGCTCGACACGCAGGCGTCGATGCCGTTCGCGAGTGCGTCCTCTCCCAGATACGCGCCCCATGGCCAGCATGGGATGTACACACGGATCGGACTCTCTCCGGGCACCATGCCGGCCGCGCCGAAACCACGTACGACCATGGGACGGATGTAGCAGGATTCCATGTCGTTTCGCCGTACGACTTCGCACGCCGCTTCCACGAGTTCATCGATCGAGTATGGCAGCTCGGTGCGATAGATGTGCACCGACGTGGCCAGTCGTTGCAAGTGCTCACGCAGCCGGAACACGGCTGGACCGTCCGGCGTGGCGTAACAGCGAATGCCTTCGAACGCGGCCGAGCCGAATTGCATCGAGTGGCTGAGCACGTGCTCCGTTGCATCGGCCCACGGAATGAACTCACCATCGCGCCAGATCCACTGCGTTGCGGTCAACCGACTCATGAAGCTCTCGTCAAGGAAAGGGGAGGGGAAAAAAGAACACGAATCGCTACAGAAGTGAACGCGCCGCGCCACCGTCGACACAGATGGCCTGGCCGGTGACAAATCCCGCCTGCACCGACGACAGGAACAGCACCATGGCAGCCACTTCATCGGGTGAGGCGAGTCGCGCCGCAGGCGTTTCGGCGCGCCATCGGTCGAACACGGCTTCGCGCGTGATGCCGAGTCGCTCTACGGTAGCAGTGGCCAACTCGTCGAGTCGTTCAGTGGCGGTGTAGCCCGGCAGCACGGTGTTGACGGTGACCCCATCGCGCGCGACTTCCTCGGCGAGCGTGCGATAGAACCCGGTGACTGCGGCGCGCAAGCTGTTCGACAGCACCAGCGAAGGCTGCGGCTGCTTCACCGCAAAGGACGTGATGCCGACAACACGCCCCCACTGGCGCTCGCGCATTGCCGGCACCAATGCGCGCGTAAGCTCGATGACGCTTCGCAACAGCAGTTCGCTTGCGCGTGTCCATGCGTTCCAGTCATGGCCCAGCGCGCTGCCGGTTGGCGGGCCACCGGTGTTGGTGACCAGAATATCCGCGCGTCCGAAACGCTCGTGCACGGCTTCTGCAACGCGAGCTGTTCCCTCCGTGGTCGAGAGATCCGACGTCACCGTGAGCACTTCGACGCCGTGCGCCCGAAGCTTGCCCGCAGCGCTGGTCAGCGACTCCGGATTGCGTGACACGATCGCCAGCGACGCGCCTTCACGCGCGAAACCCTCCGCCGCTGCGAACGCGATGCCGCGGCTCGCGCCGCAGATTACCGCGACACGATCCTTCAGTCCGAGATCCATGTCTATCGCTTCTCTCGCAGATACGCGTCGCTGCCATCGAGCCAGTCAGCGCGCGGCGGATTGAATACGTCGAGGTCCAGTGTGTCTTCCAGCGCTTCTGCCCGGTGACGCACCATACTCGGGATCACGAGCACTTCCCCGGCATGCACGTCCACGTATTCGTCGCCGGGAGCGTCCGCATGCGCGCCGATCCAGAATCGCAACGCGCCCGACAGAATGTACGTGAACTGCTCGTTGTGATGATCGTGCGCCGGCACGATGGCGCCTTTCTTGAGCAGCACGTGTGCCATCATCTGACGCTCGGTGGAGATCAGGCGGCGCGAAATCAGCGGCGAGAGTTCCTCGAGCGGTGTCGAGTCCCAGGCGTGTTTGGTAACGGAATCCATCGGAGGACGGGAGGAGGGAGGAGAAGGCTTCTGAGCAACGCTATCGTGATGCACTGCAATCGGCCAATTGTGCGGGAGTGCGGTGCATGCTGCGCATTCGTCGCCAGACCGATTTCTGACGCTACTTGGTGGCGGCCGATCGCTCTTTTAGTTTTCCCCGTTCGTTCGGCCGGTCAGCGGCCATGCTCCAGTCGTACGGAGCACGGTCGCTCGTTCGTGCGTTCGATGGGGTGTAGCTCAATGGCAGAGCGCTCGACTGTTAATCGAGTGGTTGTAGGTTCGACTCCTACCGCCCCAGTTCGCCCGGATCGTGCGCCGCACGGCCCGGGCGTTTCTGTTCGGGCTCGCGCTGGCTCCGCAGGCTCACCTTCGCCTTTCCCGCCCAGGTCACGATGCTTTCACTGCACGTCAGTCACGCTGCGGTCACCGCGGTCGATTCCCCGCTGCTCGCGATCTTCCTGGCCGCTCCGGACGGCGGTACGGTCGCGCTGCCTTCTGCGCTCGAATCGCTCGACCAGTCGCTCAATCGCGCGCTGTCGCGCACGCTGGCGCGTCGCGATTTCCGCGGCGCGCGCGATGAATCGATATTGATTGTCGGCGCCGACCGTGGCGTGGAGCGTGTGCTCCTGGTTGGACTCGGCAAGGCGGAGTCCACGCGCGCGAAGTGGCGTCGAGCAGGCTCCGTT
>JBGTFN010000027.1:0-9607 GCA_041747275.1 Gemmatimonadaceae bacterium
GGCGAGCCGGCCGCCGTGTCGCCGAAGGCAATCGGCACCGTGGAACTGGCTTCGCTGGCCATGCTCAGGTCCCGCGTCAGGTCCGCGTCGAGCGTGGCCCGGGAATCGTCTTGCCCTGCACATGCCGCGGCGAAGGCGAGTACGCCGGTCAACAAGACCCGGCGCGCGATCGACGGACGCGACGACCGCGGGCTACCGCACAAGAAAGCAGGGTGTTCCGACATCATGTGACGATACTCCGAAAGAGGTCAGGCCGCGACGGCGTCCGTTCGCGCGGCCGTGACTCAATTACTTGAATTTTCGCCACCCGGTTCCCCGTGCGCGTGTCGCGGCGATGTGCACCTGCGCCC
Organism: Gemmatimonadaceae bacterium; assembly: GCA_041747275.1. Lineage (GTDB taxonomy): Bacteria > Gemmatimonadota > Gemmatimonadetes > Gemmatimonadales > Gemmatimonadaceae > JAABRT01. The sequence goes on from JBGTFN010000027.1 coordinate 351, forward strand.
GATCCCGTGTAGGTGGACATAGGTGATGCCTTTCAACATTCCCACCGATGCGATGATTGTCATGACACTTTCCGTCCGTCGCAGCGTAGCAATCGGGAGCCTTCCAGTACTGCGTTGCTCGCTTCTTCTCGTGCTGCTTGCGAGCGCGGTAGGTTGTTCCGATGATCTGTTTCTTCCGATCGATCGGTTGCGCCTGACGGGAACGCTCAACGGCGAAGCGGTGAACGTGCCGGCTTCGGCGAGTCTGCTTCGCAGCCCCAATGCACCGGATTCCCTGTTTATCGGCGGAGAGCTGCCCGAGGCGTACATCTCCCTGAAAGTCGAGTACTCCGGGCCAGGCACCTACGCGCTCACGCGCGACAACACTGAGATCGTCCTTCTGGTGGGCGGTGACGTGCGCACCGGTCAGTATCAGGGCACCACGCCTCGGGCCGGTGATCTGGTCATCACCGATGATGCCGGCCCGGGCGGCGTACTACAAGCACGGTTCTGGTTCGACGCTGAGCACGCAGCGAATGCACAGCGTTTTGGTCCCACGGTCGCCTTTCGCGATGGAGTCATGAGCGCGAGGCTGCGAGTGTTCGAAAGACCTTAGCGGACTGTCACCGCAGTTGAGATCAGGATCCGCGGGTAGTCCGCTACGCGCGGTCCTCAGTGGCTGTCGGCGAAAACGAAATCGAGATCAGGTGTGCGCTCACGCCGAGCATGGAGTGCTCGGTCTCGAGGGACTCAGCGAGCCGGATCAGCGCAATGGCAGATACACGTCGGTCACCATCTCGGCTTCCGAGACGTGCGGACCGACGTTGAGGTAGTGAAAGAACATCGAAAACTCTCCCGCCTGTTCGCCACTCGATGGCAACCACTGCGTAATCAGTTGCTCTGCGGCCGAGACATGGGCACGTGATCCCAGATGCCGAGTGACGGCACAGCGACTGGCCGGGATCACCTTGGCGACCACACCTTCTTCATTCGGCGTCACTTCGCCCTTGTAGGCCACGCAAAAGTCCACGCGGTGCTCGGCGGGAGGCGTCGTGCGCGGGTCGGTGTGGTGCACACCGTAGCTCGCATGTCGGTCGGGTGGCAGCCGATGTGTAATGCGCCACGCGATGAGCCGACGCGCGGTGGTGTGCTCGAGCGCAGGATCGCCTCGATGCTCGACAGCGGCGACCGACGTTTCAGGAAAGTTGACGATGTCGACGTGCATCGGTCTGCGCAGTGTTCGTGTTTCAAGTCAGCGAGCGCTTGCGTGGTTACGCAACTGATACGGGTACGCGGCCAGCCTCGCGTGTACTCCGAGCGGTTCACACACCTCTGCTTTCCACTGAAATCAAGCTAAGCATGTCGACACCTACCTTCGCAACGTTGCGGCACACCACCGCTCGTCTCGCCATTGCCGCACTGCTCATTCCCGGAGCGCGCGCGTCCGCGCAGCACTGCGTCACTCCCGGCACGACGCCGTCGCTCGCGGTACGCGTGGCCGCCGGCACCGAGTGGGGAGGCGAGGGCAGTGCGTCAGGCGGCACAATCGCGCTGCATGGCCGCCGCTGGTTCGTCGGCGGAGAGTACACAGATCGTGGCTACGCCCTTGGCCGACGCCAGTTCCAGCCTGCGTTCAGTGTGATGGAGAGCCAGCATCAGGTGCTCGGCCTGCGAGCGGGAAGCGTGAACCCGCTTGGCCGTCACGCCGCATTTTGTATCTCCGGTGGCTATGGGATCGGCACCGGAATGCGCGTGGAGTACTTCGGTGATCCCGAGCTTGGGGGAGCCGGCTTCGAGTCTCACAAACGCGTTCGCGGCGACGTGGAGTTCGTGCGCGAGCTGCGAATTGGCGCAGTGCGTCTGCTGCCATCGGCGAGCGTTGGAATCTTGATGTCCAGGGAAACCCAGTTCATCGGCGATATCATCGAGCAGGGGTTGCAGGCATATGTGCCCATAACATTCACCGTCGGCGTTCCGGTGAACGACGCGTTCTCGCTGCGCGCTCGACTCAACACGCCGCCCGGACAGAGCCGCGGTTCCTCGTTTGGCGTGGACGGTGTCGTTCACTTGCCGTAAGGTTCATCGCCGCGCGCACCGTTAACCTTTTCCTGCCTCGCGTCGTCTCTCTCGACATGACAACGCTCCCGCTTCGAAGCGCGCTCGGCGTGCTGCTGTTGGTGTGCGTGTCCTGCACCTCGTCGGCCGAGCCGGACGGTCCCGACGCTACACCCACGCCAGCGGGTGACGTCAGCACCCCGTACCCGATCGCAGCTGCAGCAAGCGCGATCAATGCTCCGCGCACGTACCGTGGCCTGCCGTTGACGCTTGTCGACAACGGTGTGCCCGCGGTGACAGCGGTGGATGGCGTGATCGGTGTGGTGTGTGTCGGCATGAGCAACGCACGACAGGAGTGCGACGCGTTGCAACGGCGCGCGGCCGGTGAGTGGGCGGCGGCGATCTCTCCGCAGGTGCGCGTGGTCAACTGCGCCGTGGGCGGACATGCCATCGAACGTTGGATCGCGCTGGAATTCGATGCCGTGCTGTGGCGCGACTGCATCGAACGGAAGCTCCCCGCCGCAGGCGTGCGGGTGGACCAGGTGCGCGTGGTGCATCACAAGGCCGCCAACCAGAACACGGTAGAAAATGGCGTGGTCGTGCCCACGATGCCTGCCCCCAACAGCGATATGGAGCGTCTCCAGCGCCATCTGGATGCGTTCGCCGACCGGGTGCGCACGTGGTTTCCCAACCTGCAGGCGGTCTACACCACGACGCGCAGCTACGGCGGCTATGCGCCAATCCACCGCGGCGAGCCCCTGAGCTACGAGTCTGGACATGCCGTCAACGCCTGGCTGGGGCGGAACCCGCAGCGAGCCGGCATCTGGTTTGGATGGGGGGCCTATCTCTGGGCGCCCGATTGCGCGACCGGCGTCACCTCGTCGGGTGGGCTCTGCTACGTGCGCGCCGACTTTGTGACTGATGGAATCCATCCGTCCGAGACGGGAGAGACAAAGACCTCCACGCGAATGCACGAACGATTCCTCGAGCACACGTGGTATCGGCGCTGAGCACCTGGAGCGTCGGCACCGCACGCTGACGGTGGCGTTCTCGGCGGGGGCGAACGCTGCGCGTTACCTTCTTCGCCATGCGAGATACCAAGGCCGACGCTGAGTTGGTGCGACTGACGGCCATTCGCGCGATGGATGGCTCGGCGCGTCTTCGTCAGGCGATCGAGTTGAGCGAGCAGATGCGTCGGCTTGCTCTCGCCGGGCTGCGTGTTCGCCATCCCGAATGCACGGAGCGGGAGCTTGTTGTTTTATCCGCACTCCATGATCGCTGTTCAAACCCAGGAGTAATGCGATGAACGACGACGTCTCCCGCGTTTCCCGCCGTCAGCTACTTGGGTCCGTCGCGAGTGCGGGTGCCGCGATCGCGCTGTCGCCGCGGGGAGCCGCTGCCGAGTCCGCTCTGGGCACCATGTCCGACCGAGCGAACGGAGCACACGAGCCAGTCTCTGCGGCACCAAACGCTACGAATGCTCTCGTCAGCGTCGCAGATTTCGAGAAGGCGGCTCGCTATACGATGTCGGCAATGGCCTACGAGTACGTAAGCGGCGGCGCGGGAGACGAGCAGACACTGTCGTGGAATCAGAGCGCCTACGGCGAGATCAAACTGCGGTCGCGGGTGCTGGTTGACGTGTCGCAAATCGACACGTCCGTGCAGCTCTTCGGCCGCACGTTGTCGCATCCGATTCTGCTCGCTCCAACGGCGTACCACAAAATCGTGCATCCCGAGGGCGAGATCGCCACGGCCCGAGGCGCCTTGGCCGCTGACGCCACGATGATCGTCAGTTCGTTCGCGACGGTAGGCATCGAGGATATCGCGAGTGCGGCACCGGGCGCACCGCTCTGGTTTCAGCTGTACGTGCAGCCCGATCGTGGCTTCACGCAAGCGCTGGTTCAGCGCGCCGAGGCGGCCGGATGTCGCGCGCTGTGTCTTACGGTCGACACTCCGGTGCTCGGGGCACGCAATCGCGAGGCACGCATCGCGTTTGGGCTACCTGACGGTATGAGTCGCGCGAACCTCGAAAGTTTGTCGGCCGCGACGGCGAGCAGCTCGCACCGGCCGCCGGAAGGCGCGATCTATAGCGAGGTACTCGAACCGCGCCTTACCTGGAAAGACGTGGAATGGTTGCGCGGCATCGCCAAGGTGCCAGTGTTGCTCAAGGGTGTGCTGGACGCCGACGACGCGAAGCGCGCGGCGGAAGCGGGAGTGGACGGACTCATCGTGTCGAATCACGGCGCGCGAAATCTGGACACCGTGCCCGCGACCGTGGCTGCGCTCCCTCGAGTGGCTGATGCCGTCGCCGGCCGCATGCCGATTCTGCTCGACGGCGGGATACGGCGTGGCACGGACGTGTTGAAAGCACTCGCGCTTGGTGCGACCGCTGTGGCGATTGGCCGGCCGTACCTCTACGGGCTGGCGGTTGACGGCTCGGCGGGCGTCAGTCGAATCGTCAGGATACTCCGCACGGAGTTCGAGATGGCGATGGCGCTCACGGGGCGCACGTCGCTGGCGAGTGTTGATCGCACGGTGCTCTGGGAGTGACACGCAGACGCGAGTGACGACAAGGCGAACACGGCGCGCGCAACCGCCCCTACCGCTTCGCGCTCGCCAGCTTCTCCTTGAGCTCCGTAAACCAGTTCTCCGCAACCACGATTCGCGACTGCTCGCCCCCCGGCGCCGGCAAGCTGCGCGCCATCAAAAATCGTCCGTCGGGCGCAACGTCCCACGGCGTGTAGAAGGCGTACTCCACGTTGAGCAGGTCATCCGGGACGCGGAACAACGGCACCGGGCGAGCGAACTGGATCGGTGCATCCGAGTTTCTGGCGCTGACCACGGCGGCGGACATCATCTCCCGGTTCTCGTTCACGAAGAACAGCTCGCGGCCGTCGCGCGACCACAGGGGTGAGCTACCACCGGTACTCGAGAGCTGGCGCTTCACGTCGTCGGTGCGAGGGAACGAGCGCACGAACACCTCATTCCGTCCGGTTTCGTCGGCGTGATACGCCACCCAGCGCCCGTCGGGATTGCGGCGACTAGCGCGTACGTGCGAGACGCACCACCGGCCGGAGCGACCGAGCGCGCGCGTGTGGTGCGTGCGGTGTGATTCGGGTCGGTCAGCGCTGCGGAGAATGCGCGCATGCTGTCGAAGCGGTCGGCTGGCAGCTTCTCGAGTGACTGTGCCACCGCTGCCGCCACGTGCGCGGGCACGGTTTTTCGCCGCGTGGTGAGATCGGATGGTACTTCGGTGATGATCTTCATGATCACCTGCTGTGCTGAGCCTCCTGCGTGAGGCGGCTGGCCAGCCAGCATTTCGTACAGCACGCATGCGAGTGCGTATTGGTCGCTGCGCGCGGTAATGTCTTTTTCAGCCGTGGCCTGCTCGGGGCTCATGTAGTGCGGCGTGCCAAGACTGAGGCCGGTTTCTGTCATGCGTCCACCAGCTGCGGCGCTCACGGCCAGCGCAATGCCAAAGTCGGCCACGACGGGGCGGCCGTTGGTGAGCAGAATATTCTCTGGCTTGATGTCGCGGTGGATCACGCCCTGATCGTGCGCATACTGTAGTGCGTCGGCAATCGCGGCGGTGAGTTGCAGCGCGCTATCCACGCCGAGCATCGACTCGCGGTCGAGCAAGCTGCGCAGTGTTTCGCCGTCAATGAACGGCATGACGTAGTACAAAAAGCTGTCCGCTTCGCCGCTGTCGAAGAGCGGCAGGATGTGCGGATGCTGCAGCGCGGCCGTGGTGCGAATTTCCGCCACGAATCGCTCGGCGCCAATGACCGCTGCGAGTTCCGGCTTGAGCACTTTGACCGCAACTTTGCGAGCGTGTCGCAGGTCTTCGGCGAGGTACACAGTCGCCATGCCGCCGACGCCCAGCTCGCGTTCGATCTTGTATCGGTCAGCAAGCGCGGTGACGAGGCGCGGTGGCGGGAGAGCCGTCATCAACAGCACCGGAAAGAGTGAGTGAATGTTGCGCGGCAAGGTATCGCTGCGGTGGGGAGGGCGCCAACGCCCCGTGCTTTCGCCGTGATCACGTCGATATGTGTTCGTTCTGGTTCGTACTGGCACGTGACCGCCTTAGCAGGTACCTTCTCGCTCCGTGATCAATGACCCACTGGCCCGCCTGCGCTCCGCCATGGCGGACCGCTACCGCATCGAGCGCGAACTCGGCGCGGGTGGAATGGCCACAGTGTATGTGGCGCGCGACCTGCGCCACGAACGGGACGTCGCCATCAAAGTGCTCCGGCCGGATGTCGGGCACGCCCTCGGGCGCGACCGATTTTTGCGCGAGATCCGGCTTGCCGCCGGCCTCACGCACCCGCACATCCTGCCGCTGCTCGATTCGGGGGACGCCGACGGTTCGTTGTGGTTTACGATGCCGCTCATGCGCGGCGATACGTTGCGTGACCGGCTTACCGCTTCACCGTGTCTGCCACTCGACGAAGTGCTTCAGCTCGTGCGTGAGATCGCCGATGCACTCGACTATGCACATCGGCACGACGTGGTGCACCGTGACATCAAGCCGGAGAACATTCTCCTGCACGAAGGCCACGCGGTGATCGCCGACTTCGGCATCGGTAAAGCGGTGATGGCGGCGTCGTCGGACAATACCACATTCACGCAGGTTGGCGTGACGGTGGGCACGCCGGCGTACATGAGTCCCGAGCAGGCGGCCGGTGAAGAGGTCGATGGGCGCAGTGACCTCTTCGCACTCGGGTGTGTGTTGTACGAAATGCTCACGGGCGAGGTCGCGTTTTCCGGTCCCACCGTGCAAGCCACGATCGCGCGCCGGTTCGTGCATACGCCGCCGAGTATCACGACCGTGCGTACCGACGTTCCAGCCGAGCTGGTGATGTTGGTGGAGCGACTCCTTGAAAAAGCGTCGGACGCGCGCGTGGCCACCGGTTTGGCCGTGGTGCAATCGTTGCGCGGGACCAGCAGCCCAGCGGTCATCTCCGGGTCGGTGACTGTGGCACCGCGCGCCGAGACGTCGCACTCCGTTGTGGTGCTGCCATTTGAGAGCGTGAGCGCGGATGCCGACAACGCCGTGGTCGCTGACGGCCTGACCGAGGAACTGATTACCGACCTGTCGCAGGTGCAGGCGTTGCGCGTGATCTCACGCACGACGGCCATCCAATACAAGGGTACATCTCGTTCGCTGCGCGACATTGGCGCCGAACTCGGCGTGAGTCATGCGCTCACGGGCAGTGTGCGTCGCGCCGGCAGTGCGCTGCGTGTGAGTGCACAACTCGTGGATGTACACACCGACGAGTCGCGCTGGGCGGACAAGTATTCCGGCACCATGGACGAGGTGTTCGACATGCAGGAGCGCGTGTCACGCGCCATCGTCACCGCCTTGCATGTGGTGCTGTCGCGCGATGAGAGTGATCGGCTCGGCGATCGGCCGATCAAGAACGCGCGTGCGTTCGAGCTGTTCGTGCAGGCGCGTGAGGCGCTGCGTGCGTACGACGTGGCGCGCGCCGAGCCGCTGACCACTCGTGCAATAGAGATCGAAGGGGAGGTGCCGGTGCTGCGGGCACTGCGCGCGCTGGGGTCGGTGATGCTGTTGCGCACGGGTGCGAGTCGCGAACCGGCTCTCATGCAGTCGATTGACAACGAGGCTCGCGCGTTGATCACACAGTCACCGCGACAGGCGTACGGACACGCGCTGCTCGGGTACCTGAGCTACGAGCGCGGCGACCTGATCACGGCGGTGCTTTCCTTGCGCCGCGCGCTCGCGCTGGACCCCTCCGACGCGGACGTGCGTTTCTTCCTCGGTATCTCGCTGGGGGCGGCCGACCGCACCGACGTGCGTTCCGGTCTCGAGTGGATCGGGCTCGATCCGCTGTCTCCGCTGGCCAATCTCCAGGTCGCGGCCAACTCCTGGTTCACTCCGCGTCCCGTCGACGGTCTGGTGTATCTGGAGGAGGCGGTGCGCCTTGCGCCGGAAGGATTCATCTTCCGCTGGGGACTGGGCTATCACTATGCCCTACTCGGCCGGATCGATGACGCCGCGAAACAGGCCGAGTGGTTGGCGGCGAACGCGGCTCACCTTCCGTACACGACTCAGCTGCGAGGGCTAGTGGCCAGCCTCCAAGGGCGTCACGACGAGGCGCTCACCTTGGTACGGGCCGTGGACGTGGCGCTGCTCGACGCCCATCACACGTTTCACCTGTCTGAGCCGTTCGCGATGGCGGGTGATATTCCTCGTGCACTCGAGCTTGCCGAACGCGCAGTGGAGACGGGTTTCTTCCCGCACACCTTTTACACACGCTTGTGCCCGTTCTACGCGCCGCTGCGCGCGGCCCCAGAGTTCGAACGCGTGGCCGCGAAGGCCGCGGCGCGTGTGGCAGAGTTCGATGCGGCGACGGGTGCGTGACGTGTGATGTTCCGCCAATGACCGGGCGCAACACCCGACTCGCTGAGGCGCTTTCCGACCGCTACCGCATAGAGCGTGAGCTCGGCGCCGGTGGCATGGCCACCGTCTACCTCGCGCACGACATCAAGCACGAGCGCGACGTGGCGATCAAGGTCATGAAGCCCGAAGTGAGCGCCGAACTCGCATCCGACCGCTTTCTTCAGGAAATCCGAACCACCGCCAACCTGCAGCATCCGCACATCGTACCGGTGTTCGATTCGGGCGCCGTCGAAGTTTCCGAGGAAGACGGTTTTACCACACAGCTGTACTTCGTGATGCCGCTCATCGAGGGCGAGTCGCTTCGGAGCCGTATGGACCGCACGGGGCCGCTACCAGTGCACGAAGCAGTGGCTTTTGTGCGCGATGTGGCCAGCGCGCTTGAGTACGCGCACGCGCGCGGGATTCTGCATCGCGACATCAAGCCCGAAAACGTCATGCTGAGTCACGGGCACGCACTGCTGGCCGACTTCGGCATCGCGCGGGCCACTGGTGCTACTGGCCACGAGCGTCTCACGCAGACAGGCCTGGCGATCGGCACGCCCGCCTACATGAGTCCTGAGCAGGCAACGGGTGAGCGCGAACTCGATGTTACGTCCGATGTGTATGCACTGGCGTCCATTCTGTACGAGTTGCTCACCGGAGAGATGCCATTCACCGGAACAACGATGCAGGCGATTCTGGTGAAGCGGTTCACGCAGCAGGCGCCGCGGGTGCGTCTGCTGCGCGCCGACACGCCGGGAAGCTGTGATGCCGCCATCGCACGCGCGCTCGCTCGTGAGCCGAGCGAGCGTTTTGCCTC
>JBGTFN010000028.1:0-7817 GCA_041747275.1 Gemmatimonadaceae bacterium
TGCATCCGCTCTGGTTGCCGAATACGCGAAGATCTTTCGATGTGTCGGTGAGCACGCCGATCGAAGCCGTTCACGACACGACGTGCGACACCAGCGAAGCGGTCGACCCCGAAATTCAGCAACAAGCCGAGCGGCAAGTTCAGCATCCGCAAGTACGTAAGCGTTTGTTTCACTTGAATCGCGGTGATGGTGTCGATGGATTTCACCTCCGGTAACAAGATGCCGTCGAGGATGAGATCCGGGCGGAAGGCGTGCGGGAACACGAGGTCATCGTAGTTGAGGTGCACGGACTGCTGTCGCTGCACGCTGAGCCCGAGTCGCGTGAATTCTGCGGCGAGCAGGCGTTCGTACACGGACTCCATGATGCCCGGGCCGAGGTCGCGGTACAGCATGAAGGCGGTGTGCACGGCGTTGGTTGCGAGTTGTTCCGCGTGGGGCGGGGGGGCGCGGTTCATGGCGGGCATTCTTGTGGGGCTGAGACAGTAACGCGAAGGCGCAAATGCGCCAACGCGCAAAGCAGGACTTTGGGGAACAGCAACAACAAACACACCAATCAGTTCTTCACGCATTTGCGCGTTTGCATTGACTGCGCATGTCGGGTCGAGCGACCCCGCAGCTTGCAGCAACACGCCAGATGCCTGCGTGAGATGGGCTGTGAATGGGCCTCCGCAGTGACACAAAACCGCAAACGCGCAAAAGCGCAAAAAGCGCTTTGATAAACAGCAACACATTCAATCAGTTTTTCGCGCCTTTGCGCGTTAGCGCGTTAGCGCCTTTGCGCGTTTGCGCCTTCGCGCTCACTGCCCCAGTCAACACGCCGAACTTCCCATGCCCAATCGCCCACGCCCAACCCGCCACCAAATCCGCGCCTTGACCGCAATCCTCTCCGCCTCGCGATCCGCGCCCCCAGCGCAGCCCACGGTCCCGCCAACGCCGCCCGTTCGCGCATTTGGCTACATTAGGGATCCGCGTCTTGTGCCCGTCATCGGGACCGAGCTTCTGTACCTTTCGCGTGTTTTCGATGCGTTCAGATCGTTCGTCGTGGTTCTATTTGTCCGCCGGTCTGGCGGTCGGCTTGCTGGCTGGCGGTTCGCTCTGGAACGCCCAGCTTGCCAGAAGCGCTCGTGCGCTTTTTCACAGCCGGCCCACGCGCCGGATGGCCGCAATCAGTTACCTTCGGGCTCGGCCGAGCGTAGATAGTGTGCGTCTCCTGCGCGACTATGTCGCATGGGAACCGCATCCGTTGCTCCGTCGGCGTGGCCAGCGGGCGCTTCGGCGCGTCGAGCGCGCGCTACCTTAGACTTTTCATCTCCGGATTCGCGGGAGCCAGGACATGTCCGTCGGCGCTGCCACGTGGTCGTTCACTGAGGACGACTTCGCGGCTATCACTCAGATCCTGCAGCGCTTCCTCTACGACGCGAAGGCGCGCTGCGCGCTGCTCGTCGACCGCTCCGGGCAGTTGGTGGCCACCGTCGGCGAGCCGCCCAACTTCGACGCCACGGCGTTTGCGACGCTCACTGCCGCCGACTTCAGCGCCAACGACCAGCTGGCGCGTCTCATTGGCGAAAGTGATTTCAGCGTGCTTTTTCATCAGGGCGAACGTGAGTCCATGTATCTCGCCGATGTCGCCAAGCGCGTCATCCTTGTCGTGCTGTTCGACAATCGCACCACGCTCGGTCTCGTGCGGCTCAAGATGAAAAGTGTGGTGGAGGAGTTGACGCGCACCTTCGAGGGCGTCTTCGCGCGCGGGCACGGGAGTCAGGCGGCGACACCGGGGCTGCTGGCCGGCGCCGAAGACGAGATCGATCGCCTGTTCTCGTAGGGGACGCACGCGATGTCGATGATCAACTACGCGTCCCGCGAGATCAACTGCAAAATCGTCTACTACGGACCCGGGCTCGGTGGCAAGACCACCAATCTCGAGTACGTGTATGGCAAGGTGTCGCCCAACACGCGCGGCAAGCTGATCTCGCTGGCGACGGAAACCGAGCGCACGCTGTTCTTTGATTTTCTGCCGGTCGATCTGGGCACGATTCGCGGTTTCCGCACGCGATTCCATCTGTACACGGTGCCGGGTCAGGTCTACTACAACGCCAGTCGCAAGCTCATCCTCAAGGGTGTGGACGGCGTCGTGTTCGTGGCGGATTCGCAGCGGGATCGCGCCGAGGCGAATCTGGAGAGTATGCAGAACCTGTATGACAACATGGCGGCGTACGGTTACGACCTGACGTCCATGCCGTTCATCATTCAGTACAACAAGCGCGACCTGCCAAATGCTGCGCCGCTCGCCGAGCTGCAGGAAATGCTGAATCCCGGTTGGGAAGTGCTCGAAGCGTCACGTCAGCGTCCCCTGGCCAATCCGTTTTCGCCAGGCGCGATGCTGGTGGAGCAGCTGGCCACGGGTGAGTGGGTCGAGAAGGCGCCGGAGTTCGAGGCGGTGGCGGTAAGCGGCGACGGCGTGTTCGATACGCTGAAGGCAGTCTCCAAGCTCGTGCTCAAGACGCTGGCCTGAGCGCATCGGGGCGCGAGCGGGTGTAGATTCCCCACGTTCGCGCGGCCGCGATGGTCGCTCTGTCGGTGCCCACCGTGAGGCGTTCGTGAATTTGCCCAATGCGCTCACTGTCGGCCGGATCGCACTGACCCCGCTGATCGCGTGGCTTCCGTTCTCCACGTCGTGGACAGCGCGCCTGATCGGCTTCACGCTGTTCCTCGTCGCCGCCATCACCGACTGGTGGGATGGCCACATCGCGCGTACGCAGAACCTGGTGACCGACCTGGGTCGACTGCTCGACCCATTGGCCGACAAGCTGCTGCTCGTGGCCACGCTGGTGCCGATGTACATTCTGCAGGCGCACTACACGTTCATCACGCCGCTCGAGGGCGTGCTGCCGGAACCATCACCGTTCCTGTTCGTCACGCCGTTCGGGCGTGTGTCTCTGCCGGGCTGGATCGTGGCGGTGGTGATCGGACGCGAAGTGTTCATGACGATCTGGCGCTGGCTCGCATCGCGCCGCGGAGTCGTGATCAGCTCCATCGGTCCGGCCAAGCTCAAGACGGGCTTTCAGAGTGTGTGGACGGGCGCGGCGTTCTTCTGGTTTTTTGCGCGCACGCTCGCGGGCGCAAAGGACTGGCTCGATGAGACGTGGTGGAAATACTTCGAGCATGTGAACGGCTTGACGGGCACGTTCTGCATGGTGGCGGCGGTGGGGCTGACGTTGTACTCGCTTGCGCTCTACCTCATGCGGTACGGGCCGACGTACCTCCAGGCGGGGCGTTCACCACGGTGAACGCCGAGGTCACGGGGGTGGGGGAGGTCGCGGGGGGCGGCGGCGCGGGCAACCTATTCACTCGGTGTTTTGACGGGGTGAGTTTGATACTCGTCGGATGCCTTGCTTGAGGCGCGGCGCGTGGAAGTTGAGGAGCAGGCCCAGCGGGTACCCGCTCAGGCGCAGGTAGGACAACAGCTGCGCCGTATGCACCGGATGAAGCTGCTCCACGGCCTTGAGCTCCACGCCCACGCGCCTCTCGATGAGCAGATCAATGCGATATCCGATGGGCAGCTGGAGATCTTCGTAGGCAATCGGCACGGCGACATTTTGCTCGACCCGAAGACCCCGGCGTCCGAGCTCGTGCGCCAGGCATGCGTGATACGCACTCTCCAGCAGCCCCGGACCCAGCGCCGAGTGCACCCGGAGAGCGGCGACTATCACGTGGCCGCTGATGTCATCAAGCCGCAATGACAGATTCGGGAGTGTGCGCGCAGTCTCGCCCATACGCCAACAGTACGCGCCACCATCTCCTCCCAGTCACCACCCACTACCAAAACCTCCCTCCCCCAACCGTCGCGGTCCCTCCCCCCGCAGTCCCCCGCGACCTCCCCACCCCCCGCGACCTCGGGCGCGCAGCGCCCCTAGGTTTATGGCATGAACCTCGAACTGATCACCATCGGCGATGAACTCCTCCTCGGCTTCACCGTCGACACGAACGCCGTCCACATCGCCCGCACCCTCGCCGACCTCGGCGTGCGCATCGTGCGCCGTGCGACTGTCGCCGACACGCCTGAAGACATTGTGAGCGCCGTCAACGAGGCGCTCGATCGCACTGGAGCGGTGCTCACCACGGGCGGCCTCGGTCCCACCGCCGACGACCGCACCCACGAAAGTCTCGCCATCGCGTTCGACCGCGCGCTTGAAATGCATGAAGCACCACGCGCCGCGCTCGCGGAGCGTTGGCTGCAGCGCTTCGGCAAACCAATGCCGGACAGCAACCTCCGACAGTTCATGCTGCCGCGCGCATCTGATGTGCTCACCAACCGTCATGGCTCCGCACCGGGTATCTGGATCGAGAATGATCGCGGGCAGTGGGTCGCCACGATGCCGGGTGTGCCGCGTGAGATGCGCGGCATGCTGGCCGAGGAGATCATCCCGCGCATTCAGCGTCGCATGACCGACAGAGGCGATGCTGAAGCCACAGTCATTCGTTCACTCACGCTGCGCACCACTGGCATCTCCGAGTCGGCGGTGGCCGATCATCTCGCCGAGTTTCGTCGCACCGTGCATGACGTGCCGCTGTCCTACTTGCCGGGGCTCGATGGCGTGGACCTTCGACTCACCGTCTCCGACCTCTCGCCCGCGGAAGCCGATGCGAAGCTTGCATTGGCTGCGCACACGGTGCGTGAACGTGTGGGCACATGGATCTACGGCGAGAATGATGACGACCTCGCGGCCCTCGTGCTCGCGCAGCTCGGCGCGCACAGTCACACGATCGCGGTCGCGGAGAGCTGCACCGGCGGATTGCTCGGCGGAAGATTGACTGCGATTCCCGGGTCAAGCGCGCATGTGCTGGGCGGTGTCATTGCCTACGCAAATCGCATCAAGGTCGAACAACTCGGTGTGCCGACGGAACTCATCGCCGAGCACGGCGCGGTGAGTGAGCCAGTGGCGCGCGCCATGGCCAGCGGCGTGCGGGAGCGGTTTGGAGCGGATGTTGGCATCGGTGTCACCGGAGTGGCGGGTCCGGGTGGCGGCAGCGCCGAGAAGCCGGTCGGTACGGTGTGGATCGCCGTAGACATGCAGGGCGAGGTGCATGCGGTGCGTCCCGTACTGCCTGGCGACCGCAGCGAAATCCGGCACCGCGCCACGCAAATAGCTCTTGAGCGTGTTCGGCGGGTATATGCAGGGGACGCCGCCGCACCGGGGTGGACGGTGTCGGCCGCACGTTGACGGAACACTCCGCGGAACGGGGGCACGCATGACATCGGAGCAGATCAGGGAAAGCACTTCATCGGTACGCCGGTGGAAAACTCGTCTTGGCGCTCGACGCTGGACCAGGCGCGTCGCTGCGCTGCTATCGATCGCCGCACTCGGCGCCGCCTGCAGCGAAGACCCCGTCAACGGGCATGAGGGCGAGCGATTGCGCATGCTCGCAACGTGGCATCAACAGGGACTGGTGTACTACACGGTCGAGGCGCGCATCCTCTGCTACTGTCCGCCGGAGATGAACACCTGGCACGAACTGACCGTCTCGAACGACTCGATTATCGCAGTGCGTCGCGTCGATGCCGAGCCGGGTGGCCCGACCGCTCAGCCGACCTGGTTCTCCACTGTGGATGACGTGTACCGGCGCATGGACACATGGGTCGATGGACAACGCGGCTTCAGCGTGCGGGCGCTTTATGACGCGACCACGGGCCTGCCCACCCGCGTGGAGTTTATCACGTCCCCCAACATTGCAGACGGCGGTGCCAAGCACGAGTTCCGTGCGCTCAAGCCGGCGCTTGCCGGGCAGAACTAGCGAGCGACGCCGACCTCGACTCGTCTACCCGATCCGGGGCGCAAGCTTCTGTCCGCCGAAGCCTGCAGCGGGCAGCACGAGCCGGTCGTCCCGAATAGATTGCACGCAGTTGCTGCGTTGCGCGGTGGAGTGCTTCCGGCGACGGCCCGTCGCGCGCCGCCCGTTTGGACGCACTCTGCCCAGTCTATCCCGGACCCCGCCAATGACTGCTCTGTCGATTCTCACCGCGCGGACCTCGCGCGCGGTCGCTTTGATCACCGTTTCCGCGGTCCTGACTGCGCCGGCACTCGCTCAGGGCGGCGGCAATGAGCGCCCGCGTCAGGTCGTGCCGATGGATTCTGCCCGCGCGGCGACGCTGTACGTCAGCAACCGTCCCGAAGACCATCCGTGGTCGAACTGGGAAGGCGCCATCGAGAACAAGAAGCGCACGGACTCGATCTTTGCGGCGCGTAGCGTCGGCAAAATGCAGTACTCGAAGATCAAGTACAAAAGCGCGGTAGACGGGCTCGAGATTCCGGCGTACGTGTTCAGCCCGCTTACGCCGCGCAGCAATTCGGCACATGCGGCCATGGTGTGGGTGCACGGCGGCGTGCACGGCAACTGGGATCAGAACTACCTGCCGTTCATCATCGAGGCGGTCGAACGCGGCTACGTGATCATCGCGCCCGAGTATCGTGGCAGCACCGGCTACGGCCGCGAGTTCCACGAAGCCATCGACTACGGCGGTTACGAAGTGGACGATGTGCTGAGCGCGTACGACTTCGCAAAGACGCTGAGCTACGTGGACACCACACGCGTCGGCGTAATGGGATGGAGTCACGGTGGCTTCATCACTGCACACTTGCTGTTCCGCGGCGAGACGCCGTTCAAGGCGGGCGTTGCGATGGTGCCGGTCACGAACCTCTTCTTTCGTCTCTCGTACAAGGGCCCCGGATATCAGCGCTCGTTCAGCACGATGAAGCGCGTGCAGGGATTGCCGTTCGAGAAGCGTGAGGAGTTCAAGGCGCGCTCCCCGATCTATCACGTGGACAGCCTGCGTACGCCCATGCTCGTGCATGTGGCCACCAACGATACCGACGTCAACTTCGAAGAAGCCGAGCAGATGATCGATGCGCTGCGCGCACGCAAGCCGAACTGGGCGGAAACGAAGGTCTACGTCGATCCCACGCCGGGTCCGGCCAGCGGTGGTCACACGTTCAATCGTCGCGTGAACCGCGAGACGCTGCTGCGCGATGATTCACCGGAGCAGATCGATTCGTGGAACCTGACGTGGGCGTTCCTCGAGAAGTGGCTCAAGCCGTAGTACACAAGCGGTAAACACGCGATTCAAACTGTTCGCAACTGTTTGCACGTGCTCTCTGACACCACACGATATGACCGATCCTTCGACACCTGACTTTATGGCAACCGGCGAGCAGCAGGCAGCGGAAGCGCCACCGGAGATGACCGACGAGATTCTTACCGGCGACGATGAACTGCGCCGTGAAGTGGAGCAGACACGTGAGCGCATGCTGCGCGTCGCCGCCGAGTTCGACAACTTCCGCAAGCGCGCCGTGCGTGAACGTCAGGAGTCCGGCTGGCGCGCACAGGGCGATCTGGTGCGCGGGCTGCTCGATGCGCTCGACGACCTGGCACGTTTCGGTTCAGTCGATCCAGCCGTCATGGATTCGAAGACCGTCATCGACGGCGTTTCGCTCGTGGAAAAGAAAATCGTCAAGTCGCTGGCCGGCCACGGATTCGAGACTATCAATCCGGTGGACCACCCGTTCGATCCGAACCTGCACGAGGCACTCGGCACCGCTCCGGCGGCCTCGGAAGAAGAGGACGGGCTTGTGTCGGCAGTCTATCAGATCGGATATATGATCAACGGACACTTGCTGCGCCCTGCGCGCGTAATGGTCAAGCAGTGGAGCGGCGGCGCGTCGGCCTAGTGCCCGCGTTCGCTGCTCGTTCCCGTTAACTCACTCGTTCCGGTTCCGCTGCCCGCATGGCCAACGGCAAGGATTATTACGCGGTACTCGGCG
>JBGTFN010000029.1:0-10485 GCA_041747275.1 Gemmatimonadaceae bacterium
GCGTCGCAGCAGCGCCAGGTCGGCGGCCATGTTCTCCGCACCCGACGCTGGCGGCGTCTCCCACAGCATCCACGCTGCAGGCCACAACCGATCGCGAGTATCGGTGTCCACGCGCGCCGCATCGAGGCGCGTGGCGTGCGCTTTCAGTGTTCGTCGCGAGAGGGTCGGCACGAGGATTAAGTTACCAACGTTGACCCGGAGGCGCGTTTTCCCTCATGGGTCGGCCATCAACCCCGGCGCCAAAGGGCCCGGCTCAACGCATTGTGCATCCACCGGGCTGGCTCCGGTTCTCGAGGAAGTTCATGGCTACGCGTACCCGTACGGCCCCGGCGTTTTCTGCAGCAGAGTTTTCTTCGCGTCACAACGGTCCGTCCGAGGCGGAGCAGCGAACGATGCTCGAGACGGTGGGCTATCCCACGCTCGAGACGTTCATTGACGCGGTCGTGCCCGATACGATCCGGCTGCACAAGCCGCTCTCGATCGCGGCGGCGCGCTCGGAGGCCGAGGTGCTCGCCGACCTCAAGCGCATCGCCGGCCGCAACCAGATCTGGCGTTCGTTCTTGGGCATGGGCTACCATGATACGGTCACGCCACCTGTGATCCTGCGCAACATCATGGAGAACCCGGCGTGGTACACCGCCTACACACCCTACCAGGCCGAGATCGCGCAGGGTCGCCTCGAGGCGCTGCTCAACTACCAGACGGTGGTTGCCGATCTCACGGGCCTGCCGATTGCAAACGCGTCGCTGCTTGACGAGGGCACGGCGGCGGCCGAGTCGATGGCCATGGCACTGGCCGCGCGTGGCGGCGAGAAGCGCAACACGTTCTTCATTGCGCAGGACTGTCATCCGCAGACGATCGCGGTGGTGCAGGCGCGTGCCGAAGCGCGTGGCGTAAATGTGGTCGTCGGCGATGCGCTGCAGGCCGAATTCGATCCGTCGGTGTTCGGCATCCTGCTGCAGTATCCCGCGACGGATGGTGCCGTGCATGACTATCGCGCCACGTGCGAGCGTGCGCATGCCGTGAATGCGCTGGTGACGGTGGCCACAGACCTGCTGTCGCTCACGCTGCTCACGCCGCCGGGTGAGTGGGGCGCCGATGTCGCCGTCGGCAACTCGCAGCGCTTTGGCGTGCCGCTTGGCTACGGCGGGCCGCACGCGGCGTTTTTTGCCACGCGCGATGAGTTCAAGCGGCAGTTGCCGGGACGCATTATCGGTGTGTCGCGCGATGCTGACGGCAAGCCTGCGCTGCGCATGGCGCTGCAGACGCGTGAGCAGCACATCCGCCGCGAAAAGGCGACGAGCAATGTGTGCACTGCGCAGGTGCTGCTGGCGGTGATGGCAGGGATGTATGCCGTGTACCACGGTCCCGAAGGATTGCGTCGCATCGCTGAACGTGTGCATGCGCTCACCGTAGTGTTTGCGGCCGGACTCGAGAGGCTCGGTTTGCACGTCACGCACGAGAACTACTTCGACACGCTGCGTGTGGAAGTCGGCATGCACGGCCAGGAAGACATTCTCGCTGCAGCTGCCGCGCGTCAGATGAATCTGCGGCTGATCGAGCCGGGAACCCTCAGCGTCGCGCTCGACGAAACCGTGTCGCCAAAGGACATTGCAGACCTGTGGACGGTGTTCAACAGCGGCGCCGCGCCCGACTTTGCATTTGACGAAATCTCCGGCGACGCTGACACGCAGTACGACGAGCGTTTCGCACGCACGTCGCCGTATCTCACGCATCCCGTCTTCTCGCGCTATCACAGCGAGACAGAGATGCTGCGCTACATGCATGCCCTGCAGTCTCGCGACTTCTCACTCGTGCACGGCATGATCCCGCTGGGCTCGTGCACGATGAAGCTGAACGCAACGGCTGAAATGATTCCCGTCACGTGGCCGGAGTTCGGCAAGCTGCATCCGTTCGCGCCTGCCGAGCAGGCGGCGGGATATGCGGAAATGTTTGCGGAGCTCGAACGTGATCTGTCCGAGATCACCGGATTTGCTGCGGTGTCACTGCAGCCGAACGCCGGTTCGCAGGGCGAGTACGCCGGACTGCTCGTCATCCGTCGCTATCACGAAGCGCGCGGCGAGTCGCATCGCAACGTGTGTCTCATTCCGCAGTCGGCGCATGGTACCAATCCCGCGAGTGCGGTGATGGCTGGTATGCGCGTCGTCGTAGTGAAGACGGATGCCGTCGGCAACGTGGATGTGGACGACCTGCAGGCGAAGGCCGTGCAGCACAGCAATGAACTCGCTGCGCTCATGGTCACGTATCCGAGCACGCATGGTGTATTCGAGACTCGCATCAAGGACATCTGCGCCATCGTGCACGAGCACGGCGGACAGGTGTACATGGATGGCGCGAACATGAACGCGATGGTGGGCGTGTCGCGTCCCGGCGACATCGGCGCCGACGTGTGCCATCTCAACCTGCACAAGACGTTCTGCATTCCGCACGGCGGCGGCGGACCGGGCATGGGTCCGATCGGTGTGGCACCGCAACTCGTGCCGTTCCTGCCGGGCCATCCGGTGGTTGAAACAGGCGGTGCGCAGGCGATCGGTCCTGTGTCAGCCGCGCCGTGGGGCAGCGCGAGCATCCTGCCCATCTCGTATGTGTACATCAAACTCATGGGCGGCGACGGGCTGGCCGAGGCGACGAAGATCGCGATTCTGAATGCGAACTACATCGCCAAGCGTCTCGAAGAGCACTACCCCGTGCTGTACCGCGGACAGAACGGACTCGTCGCGCATGAGTGCATTCTGGATACGCGCGGATTCAAGACGTCATCGGGCATTGAAGTGGAAGACATTGCCAAGCGCCTGATGGACTACGGCTTTCATGCGCCCACGATGTCGTTCCCCGTGGCGGGCACGATGATGGTGGAGCCAACCGAGAGTGAGTCGCTGGCGGAACTCGATCGCTTCATTGAAGCGATGATCGGCATTCGCGCCGAGATCGCCGAAGTGGAATCGGGCGCGCAGCCGCGTGAGGGCAATGTGCTCACGCGCGCGCCGCACACGGCCGGGCATGTGGTCGGCGATGTGTGGGAGCGTCCGTACGGCCGTGAGAAGGCGGCGTTTCCCACGGCGTTCACCCGCGAGCGCAAGTTCTGGCCCTCGGTGGCGCGGGTGGAGAGTGCGTACGGTGACCGCAACCTCGTGTGCAGCTGTCCGCCGATCGAGGAGTACGCGTAAACAGCATGTTCGGTGCTGAGGCCGAACAGGAACGCCCGTTCGGCCTCACCCCTTCCGGCCCCTTTACGTCGTTGCGTAGCGTGATTTCCAGTCTGGCGGTTCGGCCGCTGCCGGTTCGGCCAAGCGGCGAAACCGCGGCCGAAGTTGGCCGGGAGCCGAACCGCCGAACGAATCGGTGTCGCGGATAGATCTGCTGACTGGGCCTGACGGGGTTTGGCCGAACGGGAGGCACGAGCGCGGGACGGGTTTTTGTATCATGAGCGAGCGGCACTGCCGTCTAAGTGAAACCGTCGTTGACATTTAAATGTCACGCGGGTAGCATGAAGACATGCGCACCACAATCCGGCTGGACGAGCACCTGTTGCGCGAAGCGAAAGCGCGCGCGGCGCGTGCTGGCCGCTCGCTGAACGAGTTCATCGAGGACGCGGTTCGGTCGGCCGTGCTCGACGACCGACAGCCGTCCACTCAGGCCCACGAAATTCCGGTTTTTCGCGGTGGACGAGGACTGCGGGCCGGCGTTGACCTGGACAGCAATGCCGCGCTCATGGATCTCATGGACGACGATATTCAGTGATCTCGCCCGACGTGAACGTGCTGGTGTACGCCGCGCGGGACGACGCGCCGCGCCACGCCGAGTTCCGCGCGTGGCTGGACGACGCCCTCGCCGCGCAGGAACCCATGGGCATTTCGGAACTCGTGTTGTCAGGCGTGCTGCGCGTGCTCACGAACCCACGAGTGTTCGATCCGCCCATGCCGCTGAGCGATGCCGCGGCCTACGTGAGC
The DNA here is from genome assembly GCA_041747275.1 of Gemmatimonadaceae bacterium. Lineage (GTDB taxonomy): Bacteria > Gemmatimonadota > Gemmatimonadetes > Gemmatimonadales > Gemmatimonadaceae > JAABRT01. The sequence continues at coordinate 3,972 of JBGTFN010000029.1, forward strand.
GCGTTGCGCGAGCACCCGCGGGTGGTGCCGCTTCGGCCGGGTGACCGACACTGGGGACTCTTCATTGGCCTCTGTCGCAGCGGTGGAGTTCGCGGAAATCTGGTCGCCGACGCGTACCATGCCGCACTCGCGATCGAGCACGGCACCGAGTGGATCACGACGGATCGAGATTTCGCGCGCTTCCCCGGACTGCGGTGGCGTTCTCCGGTGGCATGATCAACGAGGCTCCTGCAGGCCCGCGCACCCACTTCGTCGAGTTATCCCACCAGCGCCTTGTACTCGTCCGCGGTCATGAGCCCCGCATCACCCCCCTCGGCCAGCTTCACTTTGATCATCCAGCCGCCGCCGTACGGGTCGGTGTTCACCAGCGCCGGCTCGCCATCGAGCGCACCGTTGATCTCGAGCACCTCGCCGCTCACCGGCATGAACAGCTCTGACACCGCCTTCACCGCCTCGACCGTACCGAACACATCGTGCGAGTTGAACGACGCACCGGCCTTGGGCACGTCCACGTAGACGATGTCGCCCAATTCGCCCTGCGCATAGTCCGTGATGCCGATGTACACGACACCCGCCTCATCGGTGGACTTCACGTACTCGTGTTCCTTGGTGTAGCGCAGCTCGGCGGGGATATTCGACGCGGGGAATGCTCCGTCAGGGGAAGATGAACAAAGTGGTCACGGCCGGATGCGGGCCATCAGGTGCTGCCAGACTTCGTCACCGCGTGTGATCAGCTCGTCTCGCACGTACGCCGGCCCAACATATTTCAAACGATGAGATAACGAGGAGATGCATTCGACATCCATGAGACAACAAAAGCGGCGCCAATCAATGCGGTCGGCCTCAGCGGTCTGCATGCCGACCGCCACCTGACGGCAAAAACTCCAAGCTTGAAGAGCTCGACATTGGAGCACAACGCTATTGAGTTTGGTAGCAGGCCGACTGCAATCGAGTTCTTGACATAAGTCTTCGTCGGGCGTAGGGTAGCCTCAGGCAACGATTGCGCGAACTACTTGCGGAGGTGACGCAGTGAGGTTCAGCGAACGGAAGAGCTTGGCCTGTGGAGAAGTTCGCGCAAGTCGCAGAGCTATGATGCGGACTTGGCTATGCCGAGCCTTTGTGCTCGCGTCCTTCGCTGGCATCGGCGCTCTTCATGCTCAGTACGCGCAAAGCGCGGAACCCGCGCTCGAACTGCGGGAAGTTCGCTCAGTTACGATCCCTTCCGGCTCGTCTATCGCAGGAGCCGCCTTTGGCTGGAAAGACGACCTGGTGTTCTGGACGGATCAGCAGCCAGGATTGACGGTGGTTAGTCCGACCGTCAGTAGGTTGGCGTGCGGAACGGTGCTACCGGTCAGTGCCGCGATGGACACTGCCACGAGGGAGTACGTGCTCTTGAGCAGCACAGGTGAGGAGTTTCGTTTCGACAGGATGGGAGCATGTCGACAAACGCGGAACCTGATGGGGAAGGAGCCTATTGTCGTGGCGGCCCGTGCAGGTACGGCTTGGCTGCTCGGCAGACAGAAGTCTGCAACCGATCCACGCTTGCGACTCGCCACGACTACTCTAGACGGCAGTCGAGATAACGAGTATACCACGGCTTGGCCGGCCGAGTTCTCTATTGCCACCACGGATGGACGAAGCGTAATCGTTTCGTCCATCAAGGCTCCGTTTCGCTCGGTCGTCTATTCATGGAACGGTACTCAGTTGGATCGACTCCCGCTGGAGTTAGACGCGGGACTACACGACTTGGCAGGCATGTCAAGTGAGGGCGCGATTGCCTTGGCGGCAGTCTCCCTCGACCGGGGTTTTCTCCAGGTTGTTCTCGAGCTAAAGACGGGTAAAAGACGACTGTTGCTCTTCAACGCCCAAGGAAAGCCCATTCGATCCGTTCTCCTTGGCGACAACTGGGGATTGCTCGCATCAGATCCTGCAGGGAAACGGCTGCTCGTCTCACGCCACGATCAGCTTAGCGAACTTGTGTTGTTCTCCTGGCGATGGATCACAAGTGACACTTCACCGGAGGTATTCTGACGATGCGACGCTATATCTACGCACTTTGCTTCTTGATGGCTGCTATCTATGCTCCGACTCTCTTCGCGCAGCCGGCATGTTACAAGTGCGTGTTCAACCCCAATACTTCATACTTTGAATGTCAGACTGCCTCAGAGTACGAAGTTTCGCACACCAGCTGCATCTCGCAGTTTCAGTTTGGTTGCGAGATGGGGGGCTTCTGCCAGCCGTATCTCCGCTCGGGGATCAGAATTCTTCCGGACGGTCGCACCATGAATCCCGTAGATCTTGTGGCGGAGCGCCAGCAGTTTCGACTATTTGACGTCTCTGCCGCGAGCTTAACTTCGACGCCGATTCGGGTTTCGTGTTCGATCGCCCTCATATCGGAGACTGATTCAGCGCTAAAGTTGTTGTTCGTGCCAAGGAAGCCAGAGATTGTCGTATTGTAGCTGAGATGCGTTTCACTTCTCTCGTTTCGGCGTTCGGTCGGCGTATGAGCATCGACCCACCTGCGCCTCGGGCTGCGAGGCGCGGGTGGGTCTTCGTCATGTCGGCTCTCGTCCATCTAGGTGCAGCTGATAGCCTCAGCGGCAATCACCGATTTGCCCCTCAAGCGGCATCCGTTGATGGCTACGTCCTCAGCCGAGACAGCGTCCCGGTTTTCGGCGCTCTCGTTTCTTCGCCATCCGTCAGGCAAGAAGTTCGAACCGACTCCTCCGGATACTTTCGGCTCGACGGGTTCACCGCCGGTGAACACACCATCTCGGCGCGCAGCCTGGGGTTCGAGCCGGTGAGCATAGGCGTATCAACACCGAGCGACGGAACGGTCGGTACGACGATAGTGCTTGGCGCGAGCATTCAGCGATTGCAAGCTGTTCGGGTAATCGGCGAAGGAATGGATGATCCTGGAAGGCTGTTCGCACTGGAAGACTTCTACCGGCGAATGCGTCGCGATGCTGGCACGTTCATAACACGACGAGATCTGGAAGGCGCCGTAACGCTGGCACCTCTGCTCGCAAAGACCCCCGGGGTCCGACTCGAAACGAATGTCTATGGCGATCAATCCATCTCCTTCGCGCGCTGCCAGCCTGGGTTGGGAACCGCCGGACGTGAGGATCCGGTCGCGTACTTTCTGGACGGCCTCCGCACCACAGGCAACTTGCTGAACGTGTTCCGCCCTCAAAACATCGAGGCGATTGAGATCTATCGCGGTCCATCGCAGCTACCGCCGGAGGCAATGGGACATGCCTGCGCCGCCGTGTTTATCTGGACCCGCCGATCGCCCTGAACGCGTGCAGGACGTGGTGACGCTCAGCCTACCAAGGCTCGGTACTCGTCCGCCGACATAAGTCCAGCATCACCGCCCTCGGCCAGCTTCACCTTGATCATCCAGCCGCCGCCGTACGGGTCGGTATTCACCAGCGCCGGCTCCCCATCCAGCGCGCCGTTGATCTCGAGCACTTCGCCGCTCACCGGCATGAACAGCTCCGACACGGCCTTCACCGCTTCGACTGTTCCGAACACATCGTGCGAGTTGAACGACGCACCAGCCTTGGGCAGGTCGACGTAGACGATGTCGCCGAGTTCACCCTGCGCATAGTCCGTGATGCCGATGTACACGACACCCGCCTCATCGGTGGACTTCACGTACTCGTGTTCCTTGGTGTAGCGCAGCTCGGCGGGGATATTCGACACTGGAAAAGCTCCGTCAGGGAATGAACAATGTTGTCACGGCCCGATGCGGGCCATCAGGTGCTGCCAGACATCGTCGGTACGTGCGATCAGCTCCTCGAGCGAACCGTCGTTCTCGATGATCCACGTGGCGCGCGCGCGCTTTGGCGCTACGTCACCCTGCGAAGACATCATCGCCTCGGCGGCACCGCGCGGCAAGCCACGATCCTGCATGAGTCGGCGCAGTCGTTCGTCGGCCGGCGCATCGACGAATATTATCGCGTCGAACTGATCCGCGAGGCCGGCTTCGAAGAGCAGGGGGATCTCGTCAACCAGCACACGCACGCGCGCGACCTTCGCTTGTTGCGCCTGTTCTTCCCGCAGTCGCGCGACTTTCGGGTGCACGATGGCATTCAGTGCGCTCAGCTCCGCGGCATGGGTGAACACGCGCTCCCGAAGCGCCGCGCGGTCGAGCGTGCCATCGACACGAATCAGCGCTTCGCCGAATCGCCTGGCTACCGCCGCAAGTTCGGGCGTACCCGGCGCCACCGCCTGACGCGCGAGCTGATCCGCATCAATCACACGAGCGCCACGCTCGGCGAGTCGTCTGGCGACGGTGGATTTCCCGCTGGCGATATTGCCGGTGAGTCCGATACGAAGCATGGCAGAAGAAACGCCAACACGTGTTCACGGGGAAGTGGTGGGCAAGCTGAAGCACCGCTGCTGCTCAGCCAGTCGTGCTGGTGGACGGTCGTCACGCTGGCGCGCAATGACCGCCCACACAGTACCTGGGCCGCGTCAGTGGAGCGGCGTTGCCGAGTCCTGCGATTCGAAATATCGGCGTGTGGGTCCCACCCATCGGGTCATCAGTGCGCTACAGACAGCCGCTACCCCGACGAGTGTGGGCCACTCGGTGAGCGTGGCTTCCCGAAAAGGTGAGGGCAGCAGCAGCACCGCAGGAATGAAAAAGGCAAACGCCAGGGCGTGACTACGTCGCTTCCGGATCGCGCTGAGGGCGACGCCCCAGATCGCGAGGCTCGCCACGATGCCGAGCATGACGGCGAGCACGCGAAACGGTGACCCGGCGGGCGGAGCGACAAATACCAGGACGTTGATGAGGGCGAGTATAGCGACGCTCACGACGATCCCGATCGCAATACGGCGCTTCGCAGTTGGGGGCATGCTCAACTCCGAGGTCAGAGGGGAGGGTAAGGCGTGACCGGCCGTCAGATACAGGCAAACTGTGACTGCGTGTAGTGCGTGCCATTCTCTACCCAACTCCTGGTAGACCAGTAGCAATACGTGCCCGCTCCGCCGCCACTGCCTGAAGTCCATCCGCTCGGAAAGAACCCGCTGCTGCCGCCGTCCGAAGTCCCCCCACCGCCGCCCGAGGAGCCGCCGGAGCCACCTGAGCATTGATCAATCTCGAACTCACCACACGGGGGATTCATTTGCCGGCACTCTTCATAGCGATAAGCCAGGTAGTAATAGGCCGCCGCCGCCGCCGATGCGGCGATCGCCGCCGCCACGGCCGTAGGGCATGAGAAGAACGTCGCGCCGCATAGTGCCATCTGATACACGGCGTTGGACGCGACACCGGCCAGCGTGACCCCCGCGAGCGCCATCCTGTCGAACTCCGCCTGGCAGGGGTCGGCGCTCTGGGCGTGCAGGGTGGCCGGGAGTACCACATCTGCCACGCCTGAGGCAAGGCGCCCGGCCCATGCGCCGCAGGCGGCGAGCAAGCCCGACTCCGGAGAGCTCTCGCCGCGTGCTGTGAGTGGAAACTTGACACGACTCATGTCAGCGTCGACGTCGGCCAGCTGCTTCCCTGCACCGTCATACGCTACCATGCGAACCTTCTCCAGGCGTTGGCCACCCGCGCCCTCGTTGAACTCGAGCATTTGACGCATTTCCCCATCCACGCGAACCACCAGACCTGCAATGCCTCGTGCGCGCCCCGCGTTCGGAATCAGGAACAGTTCCACACGTTCACCGTTGACGATGCTCGAGGAAACACGGACTGAGGGAAACTCCACCTGCGTTGCGCCATGAGCGCCCCGTGAGGTGGGAGCACTCGCACGTCCGAATCGGACCGGACTTCGTGCTGTCACGCTGGACGCAGACGACCCGTCGGGCGATGGCGTGTGCTGAACGCGCGTGGGTCCATCGGTCAGCGTGGTGCCACTGTGCGTGAGTGAGCCGTCCGGCTTGAGCAGAAAGCGTGTGGAGCCGTGTGCGATGGCGGGGTTGCTCTCGCCGTCGCCGGTGGGGTACATCGTGAGGGTGACAGGCCCCGACAGAAGGGACGTGGGTTCGTGCGTTTCCGTCGGTGCTCCATCGGCGCATCCTGCGATGCCGAAGGCTGAAAGCGTGAGCACTACGATATGCACACGCAGACGTGGCGGACTCGCCGGGCGCAGCTTTGTTACCAGATGCATATGGCCTCCATTCACAAATGAAAGTTTCGTTGAAACAGCGGGAGAACTTCACGCGCCGCACCGTGCTCGGTGGACAGGATGCTCGGGGCCGCGTAGGCCGAGGATGTGGGCACCGCTGCCCTCCGTCAATCGGGCAGAATCGCGAAGAGTCACGCACTCGTCACCAACGAAAGTTCATTCCGCGCAGTCGCTGACTTTTTCTCGCGTAGCGATCGGGTTGACGCGTCGCGAACGGTCGTCGCGCACGGTCGTCGCGCACGGTCGTCGCGCACGGTCGTCGCGCACTTGTAGTCGCGCGCATGCGCGCGTCGACTTGTTCGTCGGAGTACTCGACGCCGAGCGACAGTTTGCGCACGCACTCCCGGATGTGCCGCCTCACGGGAGTGTGCGCCTTG
>JBGTFN010000030.1:0-9830 GCA_041747275.1 Gemmatimonadaceae bacterium
CGCGAATCGCCACGCGCAGCTCGACGTCGCGTTGCGCGTGGCGTGACGGCGGTCGGTGACGCCAGGCGTGATAGCCACTCTCGGAGACACCCAACACACGGCACATCGTGGCGATGGGAGCCAAGGCCTGATTTGCGCTCACGAACTCGAAGACTCGGGCGGGATCGTGCCCGACTCCCGCGCAAATCAGGCCGCCGCTTTTCCCAGAATGTCGCGCTCCACTTTCAACTGGCGATTCTCGCGCCGCAGTCGCTGCAACTCCGCGCGCTCATCGCTCGTCAACACCTCCGGCCGCTCCCCCCGATCCGCGCTGTCCTGGAACACCCAGTTCCGAATCGTCTATTCCGACGGCTCGAACTCTTTTGCCAACTCTTTGGGATTGCGACCAGCGCGGACCAACGCGATGATCTTCGCACGATAGGCGGCCGGATAGGCCGCAGGACGTCGGGGCATCGGGAACTCCTCCTCTCACACAGAGATGAAGGCTCCACCGAAACGGGGCAAGTTCACGCCGTAGCGCATCACGGCCTCGCCTTGCTTTTGACGCTTCATGTCAAGGGTTGTCTCCATTGCGCCATCCCCGGGTGTTGCGCTCACCAGTTGGGGCCACCACCCAGCTTTTCAGGGGGGATTGCTTAGCGTCCTCGCGGGATGTACCCCGGCGAGTTTGTACAGTGACCGAAGAGAAGCGTCGTACCGTCGGCCACCACCGACTGACACACCGAATGGCTCCGCCTTTTGGGCCACGTCGCTCGACGTTCGCATGCCCATCTCCTCGTTGCTCGGTGAGGGTGCAAGTCCACCGTCGACAGCATGCAAGACACCATGTTCTATCATCGATCAGCGCCTGAAGACGCTGTGGCAAGCAGTCCGTAGCTAGCGACACGCGTCTCAAACGGGAATACGCGAGCACCGTTCATCGCGAACCACTACACTGATACTATGTCGAGTCTCGGGGGGTTGACAAGTAAACTGCTACGCGAACTTAGCGAAACGTTTGCTGTGTGTGATTGAGGTGTTAAGAGAACACGCAGCGTGAGGGTTCTCTGAAGGATTGGCGAGAGCGTGCGCCCGCTCTTATCAGCTAAGGCTGATGTCTTCGGGGATACGGCGCGCACTTTTTCATGGGGGAATGTATGCATTTTCATCTTAGGACTGCTTCGGTCTTTTGTGCATCTGCGTTGCTATCTGTCTTAGCCCCGATTGGGCATGTCGCAGAAGCAGCGCTCCACAAGCATTTACCAGCGCTCAATCATGTGCGAAGGTGAGTCTAGACGGTGAGGCTGAGTGCTATCCGAGGCAACATTTGACGTGACCCCAAACTCTGATCCATTCAGTGTGTCAGTCGATGGTGATCAATTGTAGTGCGCGTCTCTGTTGTTGTCTCTGTGCAAACTCGCTGGGGGTACATCCCGCGAGGCCGCTGTGCGGCCGAATCTCGTTGTAGTCCACCCGGAACGCTTCGATGGTGCGCTGCGCGTCGTCGAGGCCAATGAACCAGCTCTCGTTCAAGCACTCGTCGCGCAGGCGACCGTTGAAGCTCTCGATAAAGCAGTTCTGCACCGGCTGCCCCGGCTCGATGAACTGCAACGTCACGCCGTGCTGGGGCGCCCACTGATCGACAGCTTCGCCGCGGAACTCCGGTTCGTTGTCACACACAATCACGTCCGGATACCCACGCACCTGTGCCACCTGGTCTAGCTCGCGCACGACCCGCTCCCCAGGCAACGAGCGGTCCACGGCGATGACCGGACACTCGCGACTGAAGTCGTCGACCACCGACAACGCGCGAAACTTCCGTCCGTCCGCCAAGGCGTCGCTCACAAAGTCCATGCTCCACCGGATATTCACGCCAAGGGGCGTGCTCCGCGGCACGCGCTCGACCGCAACGCGTTTCCGCGGGCGACGACGCACCGATAGACCGGCGTCGCGATACACGCGCTGCACGCGTTTCCGATTGACGATGATCCCCTCACGACGGAGCAGGCGACACAAGCGACGATAGCCCCCGCGCGGTCGCAGCAGCGCCAAGGTGTGCAGTCGCTCGCGCAACCCGATATCGTCGGCACGCCGCGTCGCATAGCGCTGCGAGGCGCGCGAGAAGCCCGTGAAGCGGCACGCGCGACGCTCGGAATTGCCGGCGGCTTCTATGGCCTGGGTGACGGCCGTCCGCCGCTGCCCGGGCGTCACCACATTTTTCACAACAAGTCCTTCACGACTTGCAGATTGAGCGCTTGATCGGCCACCAGCCGCTTGAGCTGTCGATTTTCCTCCTCCAACGCCTTGAGGCGCTTCGCTTCACTCGCTTGCATGCCGCCGTACTTCTTCTTCCAGCGATACAGCGTGGCTCCGTCACCCCCTGCTTGCGGACGAGGTCGACAACCTTCGAACCCGCGTCCCACTCGTGTAGCACCGCGCTGATCTGCTCGTCCGTGAACCGGCGTTTCCGCATTCGTCCTCTTGGTGAGGACTGACATAATAGCCGGATCAGTTTTCGGGGGTCATGTCATTATCTCAATGCGCCCAGAACGTGACGCCGTACATTCTGGCTGTCAGTGAGTCGCGAAGGTTGGCGATGCATTTCACTATCGGTCAAACGCGCTCGTGTCGCGCGTTCTTGCGCGTGCAGAGCCTTTGCCGCATTCCGAGGCGCCGTGGCTGGTTGCGGCTGGGTGACCGGACGCGCGTAGCGCGTCACGCCGCGGCAGTCTTGAGTGTGCACGACCGTCACTGAAGGTCAACTTGATTGTGTGTCACTGAGGTGACCCGTCGGCTGCGGCTGAGCGCGGGCGTGTAGCGTGGATGTACGTCACCACTAGTTCAGACTCTCGATGGATCGCGAGTGTGGCGTGTCTGTGACCGTATCTCTATAGACGCGCTTCACTGTCGAGCTCATACTACCGCTGCGCATCGTCGGCGTCGCGCCTACGGGCGAGCCGCAACGACGTCCTCACCGACGGCGGAGGTTCATCAGATACGATGTAAGCGCTCGCTCGGCGGCGTACCGCGCCAGCCCCGTGACGCGATTCCGAGCGCGCTAGTGACGAAGGGGCGCATAAAGCCGGCCACTGTAGCTGGCCCTGAGCGACGCCTGCATGCCATTCGTGCTTTGCAGAAAAATCTGGAGCGAGCTAAGGTTTTCCATTTTTTCCCTCGTCAGTTGACGCACTCGATTCTTTTCGGCGGAACTGGCGATCAACCGAAACTCTATTGGAGGACTTCACCGTGAACCGTCACCGCAGCACCAAAGGATCACCTGCCGTTCGTAAGCTTTCCTCTTGGCGCATTCTCGTCGCCGGAGCTATTGTGAGCGCACATCTTGGCGCTTGCTCGGCCGACTCACCCGTGGGCCAAACGTCAACTGAGGTTAGGAGGTCTTCAACGAGCGGCGCACCTGAAGTTCGCCCAGAGGAACGGCACTTGTTCGCCCTTGAGCAGAGCTTTCCGGGTTTCGGAGGATTTGGCATCGATTCGACCGGGCGTCGACATGTGTGGATCGGTGAAATCTCACAGGCCGGCGCTGCAACGGAGCGCGTCGCTGCGTTGTATACTGGCGGAGCCCAATCAGGCCAACGAGACGCTTCCTTCGCAGGCTCCAAAATCGGGATCGCGAAGTATACTTTCAGCACGCTAGCGCGGGCTCGAGACGTAATTTCCGACGATCTTTTAAGTATTGAGACTGGCATCGTGGAGGTGAGCATCGACGGCAGCACGAATCGTGTTGCCGTTGGCGTGCTGGCTTCGCACCTCGAGTCGGCGACGAGGCTTGTCGCGGAACGATTGGGGGCCAACTCGTTGCCAGCGGCTTCGGTCGAACTGCGCGTCGTTTCGCTCTCGCAAGCAGACGTTGGAAAGGCTCCTGTGGAGTTGCTGCAGAGCTCGCTCAACACATCTCTGACCGCTCCACACGTTCCGGCGGTCGGCGGAGTTCGTCAGGTAAACACCGGTGCGACCCCATGCACAATCGGCCTGATTGTGCACCGGTCTGGAAGCTCCGGCTCAGTGTCCAACTCACACTGCACGCCTACGACCTTTGGATTGGACGCGGGCTATCAGATATTCAACGGCGACATGGATCATCTTCTCGGACAGGAGCTTGTGGATCCGGTTGCACTCTCATTTTCTGTTTGCTCTGTAACGCCGTGCCGCTACAGTGATGCGGTGTACTATGCCGCCGAGGACACTGTCGCGCTTCGCCGAGGGGCAATCGCCCGCCCGACCGGATATTCCGCGGTTTGGGGAACCGCTGGGCCGCTCGCCGTGGACCAGACGCTGCGGTTCTTTTCGGTTACGTCGACTGCGCAGCCGGGGCAAGTCAGCCCGGGTCATTACCTCATGAAGGTTGGGCAGACGACCGGCTGGACAGAGGGGATCGTGCTGAACACGTGTCTTGACATCATTGCGGCTGACGGCTATAAGCGCAAATGTGCGATTCGCTCCAAGTATTACTCGAGCGGTGGCGACAGCGGCGCTCCCGTGTTCCTATCCACCGCTGGAAGTGGTGTGATGCTAGCTGGGCTGCACTTCGGGAGCAACGCCGGGGACCAGACCACCTTTTCGAGCCACTGGCATCGAGTCGTAGAAGAACTTGGCGGTCAGATTACGGCTGTCACGGATATCACCGTTGGCGCGCCGGCGGTATCCGGAACAGTCGACGGTGGGCTTCCCAATCTGTCGTGGCCGGCCGTAGCGACATCGAACACCATTTTGCCCACCACATATCACGTGTATCGCTGGACCTATAACAGCATCAACGGGTGGACGGAGTGGCAAGCACACGTCGGAACGACACAACTGCTTGGGTTTGTCGACAACAGTCGTTTCTCGGATCATTACTACGGTCAGACGACTCCGCCTTCTGGAGTCGACTACGTCCGCTATCAGGTTGTTGCAGAGAATCACGGTGTCGTCAATGGAGCGGCAAACGTCTATTTTCGAACGTATGGGACTCTCTAGATGAATAACGTGGTGAAGCTCTCGTTCCGTTGGTATGAAGTCGTGCGGCAAGTTGCGCACTTCGCATGCCGCGTGTCGGCTCTCATCCTCTGCCCAGTGGTCCTGGCAGCGCAGGGCACCACCTTATGGATTGGCCAGAGTGAGTCACGTGGTGTGTCGAAGCCCTTCACGATCTGTGCGCCGCAGTGTAGCTCAGCAGTGGCGCAAGCGCCGGCTCGTCAGTCTTTCGAGATTGGCGTCGAACGCCGGATTCGCGAGTCGAAATACGCATCGCTCAGTCTTGGCGCGTCGCTGGCGCGCCGAGGTTGGCTGCTCGACGTAAACGGGCCCGATGAACTCTTCCTCGGCATTCCTTTACTAGCCGTTGTTGAACCGCTTGGGCGAGGTTCGCGATTCGGCGTGGCCGTTGCAGGAGGAGTATCAGGCGATGTTAGTCTTGAACGTATGAGCAATAGCCGGTCAAGTCTGATTGCTTCGTCGTGGCTGTCGTGGTATTTCTCCGCAGACCGGGCGCTTGTGCTTGGCGGCCGTTGGTCGCGCGCGATGCGACCGCACGATCTTCTGTACCTCAGGTCACGGAGCATTTTCGTCGGTGTCGATATTAGGTGATTGGAGTTGACCCGCTTTCGCGGACACACGGGCTACGCTGCTCGCACCATTCGACGGAGCTGCTGTTCGTAAGGCTTTGGGCGCTGGTACGGTAATGTGGAATGCTGGCGTTCGGTCTGGCGTTCTGTATGGTACCAGTGTTCGATGAGCGCAACGAGCGCAATGTTCGCCTCCCGATGGGAAGCGAAGACGTTGCCCGCAAGCAGCTCGAGCTCGAGCGTCGGGAAGAAACTCTCGGCGACGGCACGCTGTCCGCCAACGATCAGCACAGCGTGACGTCCGCATTTCCGACCCATCGGTTTGTAGGCTTCGACAGCAACACGGAGTCGGAGCGCCTCGGGATCGCGCGGTATCTCATTGAGAAGATGGATCACTTTCCATCGTTTGTCGGACGCTCGCTGAACTCGCACATGCCAATCCTAGATTCCTACCTACGTATGCTGACGGCACTGAAGGGGCTCGACCGGGACGTGTTCGCCGCTGGGGGCTTACGCCGCGAGAGCTGAAGTCGGTGCTCGCGGCGTTCTAAGCGCACCTGGTGTAGGGGAATTCGGTTCTGCCGCATGGCGGTCGACAGGACACTCTTGGAGGAGGAGATGTGACGGAACCGGAGCCATTTCTGCCGGACACGGCGTGGTGCCCGCCGTTCGCCGAATCGGACAGCGCGGATGAAATCGAGGCCGTGCTCGCTCGTGCGCAGCGCAAGGTAGACAAGCGGCCCACGCTCGCGGAGGCGATGGCCTGACTTGGACATCCGATGCGGCTCCCAGTGTCGGACCTTTCCACGGCCGACGGCACGTTGGACGCCGCCGCGATTGCGAAGGCGCTCGGCATCTCCACGCGTCTTCTTATTGACCCGGTCCACGCCACGCGGTCCGCACTGCCGTCTGCCCTGGATGCGGTGAGCGAGCAACTGGCCCTTGTCGGCTTTGCCCTTGTTGTCGGCGCGTGCGGAGACTTCTGCGATGAAGCGGCGCGACAAGGCTGGTTTGTTCGACCGCAGGAACGCCTGGAGGGTCGGAGCCCGCTGGAGAGCATATGCGCCGGGGGAACCTGGAGACAGACGCTCGGTCTGAGGGTTGCACTGGACGGGGGCAGCCTCGTCGACCATGACCAACGGCCTGACTCGCCCCTGCCAAGACCCGCTGATCGCGGTGACCTCGCGCAATCCACCGCGCTGGCTCGCGGCCTCCGGACGCAACCCCGAGAGTGCTGCTCGAATCTTTACCGCACGATGATGCTGGCGCCGGACCCGGTGAACGTCGAAGCATTTGTCCGAGTGGCGTCGCGCCGCGAGCGAGTCACCTCGAACGGTATGGAACGCCCATGTGCCCCTCCACGGAGCCCGCGGCGCAGCGACTCTTCGCCGACGTGAGCCGCGGGCCTGTGGACAGTAGCGCATTGACAGCGAGTGCCTCCTACGGTGCGCCTTACTGATGGTTGAAGCGCACAGGAATGCTTGTGAGTGAGAAGTGCGCGTTCAGCGGATGCTTCGCCGTCACCGTGACGGCCGAGTAGGTGTAACCCGGCGTGCCCGGCGGGATCACGAAGCTGAAGATGCCACGCGTGTCAACGAAAGTGGTGCCCGTGACCACGTACTTGTACACACCAGTGTTTACGACATTGCAACCCCAGTCCTCATCGCACTGCTGTTCCCAATCGACCACTTCCACCTCGTACTGACTCGCACCAGACACGGCACTCCAAGACACCTCCGCGTTGTTCGAGCTGACGGTGCCGAGCAGCACCGGCGTCGCGAGCGCGGCCTGTCGCGTGACTACCAGCGTGCCACCCATGTCGGACGCGATGCGCGAATACGGACTCCACACATGGCGAAGATTCTGCTTACCGACGGTGGTCCCGATCAGGTTGACGTTATTCGAGTCCAAGCGGACGAACACACTTCCGCCGCTATCTCCTCCAGTCGTGTACGCAAATCCTCGGTCGGAGCAGCGAGAGACATAACTGTCGTACACCTCCGCGGGGCTCCCGCCGAGTTTGTGGTCGACGCACGACTCTTCTTTCGTACCAGACGTCCAGCCCGACGCCCAGCCCATCTTGTGATAGGTCGCACCCACCGGCGGCGACGCGGTTCCTCGAATGATGAACCACGGGCTGCTCGGATCGAGATCGCTGCTGTACGGACCGCTAGTACGTGCGATGAGGCCAAGCTCGTACGGCATCCCGGCATCGAGTTGGAAAGGGCCGCGTCCGATGCTCGGCACCAGTTCCATCCGCACTGATACTTGTGCGGATCGACGGCGGACATTCCGCCGTAAACCCCGCCTTGGGTGAAGGTCGTGTTGTCGGGGGCGCCCCAAATAGCGGTGCAGTGGGTAGCCGTGACCATCGCGCGGTACCCCGAGCCACCGCTGGGGGTATGGAACGCGGTGAAACCGAGACTGCAGAACCCCGGGCCGCCTTGTGCGGGTGTGCGCGGGTCTGTCTGACTGGTCGTGATGAGGATGCCACCGGCCAGCGCTGGAAACGCCTGCGTTAGCGCCGTCGGCGTGGTCGTCATGGAAAGTGCACGCGGCGCCGTGAGGTTGGCGATGGGAGGAGCGGTCCACCGCATCGGCGACTCGGCGCGAATCTCCACCGCGCGCTTGTCTATGCCGAGTTGCGTCACGACGGCGAGAATCGCTGCGGTCACGGACGGCTCGTTCGAGCGGTCGACGCCGATGACGACACGGTTTCGCACTTCGTTCAAGTCGAGCGAGGTCGTGCCGTCAAGCCGATTAAAGGCGTGCTCGAACAGGGCATCGCGCCACTTAGCGAGCTGACCGAACGAATACTCGCCCTTTGCCACGCGGACGCCGCCCTTGGCCCACATTCCATGGTTGGCCGGGCGCACCTGTTCGAAGGCTTGGCGAGCGGCGTCCGCTCGTGTGGAGACCCGCAGCAGAATCACCGTGTTGCCACTGGCGTCGACGTAGTATCCAGCACTCGATGGCACCCGTTGGCTCAATGCCGCAAAGACGGCTTCCTCGTCTCGCACCGTAGCGGGCAGTGCATCGTCTCGGCCGACGGTCGTCAGGCGAAGAGGAGCGAGAGCGGGAGTCTGCTGCACAAGCGGCGCATCAGGCGCACACGCAGCAGCGACCAGCACGACAGTAGTTGCGCTAAGCGAACGACGGACCGCGACCGCGAGTCGAGATGCTGATCGTGAAAACATAGAGTGAAATGAGCGGCTAAGGTGGCGAACGGGAATCACAACGACCCGAAAACTATGATTTACTCGCGAGGGCGTACGGTGCATTACGCGGATTGTTTCGTAACTTGACTAATTCGCTGTGTAAGCGCTCGGAAGCCGTGGCACATCAATACACTCGGGAGGGCGTCGTCATGCGTCGATGGTGCACGTCGACGCAACTCCTGCTCGAACCGCGCTTGGGTATCGTCAAAAGCATCAAGTATTTGCAAGCGGCCCTGCGCCAGACATACCGCGGTTGCGTGAGCAGCGTCCGGCAGCCACTCACTCGAGTGTCAATGGAATCTGAGACTGTCTCTCATTCCTCAACTCCGCGACATTGCGATGTTGAGGCGCACTGGACGCACCGCGTTACAGCGACCGCCACGCGTGACCTCTACACCCGCCCGCGTGGCCGTGACATAGCCGGGCGCCTCGACCGTCACGTCGTATCGACCCGGCCGCTCAAGGGCGCCACTGTACTGATAGGGGTCTGATCCTGGGAACGGGGTAGTGAGCGACTCGACGTAGGCCCCATCGGTGAGCCGTACTGTGGGTACCGACGTCGGCGCAGCGTTGGTGGTCGCGTCGACCAGGTAGGTGCTGATGCCGTATACGCCGATGGCGTTGCAGTCCCCCCCATCGAACGGGTTAGAGCACCCCGCAAGCGTCGCGAGCGTTGCCGCGATGCTAGCGGCAATACTGTCCAGTTAAGGTAGTTGGTGGTACATTGTCGTCCGAGGCTTACCTCGGAGGCGATGATGGCACGGACGGCCGGCACGATCCCGGCGGGCATGCGACTGACGGACCACATCAGTCTCGGTGTGCTCACCACGCAGTTCCCGCGCGAGTTGGTGGAGCAGGTACTGGTCGAGACAGCGCGCGTCAATGTGCGCGACCGTGCGTTGCCCGCGCACGTGATGGTCTACTACGTCCTGGCGCTCGCATTGTATGCGGACGTGTCGACGCAGGAGGTGTTGCGCTGTGTCGTGGAGGGCGCGCGCTGGCTCGGCGAGCCGTCGACGGGCGCGGTGCCGACGAAGTCGGCGATCTCGCAGGCGCGGCTCCGGTTGGG
>JBGTFN010000031.1:0-4401 GCA_041747275.1 Gemmatimonadaceae bacterium
TCAATGCCCGCGATGCGTTGCCCGCGGGAGGTGCGATCACCGTCACGACGCTTCGTCATCCTGTCGATTTCGCACGCGCGCCCCACATGGCGCTGAGCGACGCCGGCCTCTCCGACGGCGAGTGGGTGGAACTCCGCGTCACCGACACCGGCGCCGGCATGTCGGCCGAAGTGCAGTCGCGCATGTTCGAGCCGTTCTTCACCACCAAGCCGACGGGGCAGGGCACGGGGCTCGGGCTTTCCACAGTCTACGGCATCGTGTCCGCCGTGGGAGGGCGCATTGTCGTGGATTCACGCGAGGGGGCCGGCACAACGATTCGGGTCTTCTGGCCCGCGCTCGTTGGTCATGCCGTCGCGGAGCCTGCACGGCGCGACGACACGCCGGGCACGCGTGGCGGCGAGACGATCCTGGTGGTGGAAGACGAGCCCGGAGTGCGCCGATTGGTGAGCGAGATTCTCGGCCGCTACGGATACGCCGTGCGTGTCGCCGAAAACGGCCGCGCGGCGCTGCGTGTCCTGAGCGACCTTGGTGTCGCGACCGATGCGCCAAGACTCGCGGGGGCGATCTCGCTCGTGATCAGCGATGTCGTCATGCCGGAGATGGGAGGGCTCGAACTGGCCGAAGCAATGAGCACTCGCTATCCCGACGTGCCTGTGCTGCTCATGTCCGGGTATCCCGCTACCGGTGCGGACGAGGTCTCGCCGATTCCGCGGAATGTGGAAGCGCCAATTCTGACCAAGCCCTTCACGCCACGAGACCTGCTGGATCACGTGCGCGCGCTGCTCGACGCCAAACCCGCGAGCACCATGGTGTAGGGCGGCGCGGTTCGCGTCGTCTTTGCACGTTGCCCAGACTCGGACGAATCACCTAGCTTACGCGCTCACCTCCACCCGACCAGCCGTGAGCCATCCGTCCGCCCGTATCGCCGATCTTCACGCCCATGTGGGCGCCGCCGTCACCGTTCGCGGCTGGGTTACGCATGTGCGATCCAGCGGCAAGGTCGCATTCGTGGTGATGCGCGACGGCTCCGGTATCCTGCAGTGCGTCCTGGTCAAGTCGCAGGTCCCGGTCGAGGCGTGGGAGCGATTCAGCACGCTCACCACGGAAACGTCAGTGGCGATCAGCGGCGAAGTGCGTGCGGAAGCACGAGCGCCCGGCGGTCACGAGCTCGGGGTTGCCGAACTCGAGGTGATTGGTACAAGTCCGCTCGACTATCCCATCCAGCCCAAGGAACACGGCATCGACTTCCTGCTCGACAACAGGCATCTGTGGCTGCGCAGTCCGCGGCAAGCTGCGATCATGCGCATTCGGCATGAGCTCGAACAGGCCGTGCACGACTTCTTCTACGCGCGCGATTTCACGCGCTGCGATACGCCGATTCTCACGGGCGCCATCGGTGAACGCGCCGGCTTGTTCGCGACGGAGTATTTCGACGAAGGCATGGCCTACCTCGCGCAGACGGGCCAGCTGTACGGCGAAGCGCTCGCGGCGGCGCTTGGTCGCATCTACACGTTCGGCCCGACATTCCGCGCCGAGAAGTCCAAGACGCGCCGTCACCTCACCGAGTTCTGGATGATCGAACCGGAGATGGCGTGGTATGATTCGAACGACAACATGCAGTTGCAACAGGAGTTCGTGCAGTACCTCGTGGGTCGCGTGCTCGAACGAAAGTCTGAAGAACTCAAGTTGCTTGAGCGCGACACCACGATGCTCGAGAAGGTGACGGGCGACTTCATTCGGCTGGACTACAGCGACGCAATCACGCTCATCAGCAGCAAGGGCAGCACCACCGAGTGGGGAGACGACCTGGGCGCGGAAGACGAAGCGCTCATCGTGTCGGACTACGATCGTCCTGTGTTCGTGATGAACTATCCGAAACAGGCGAAAGCGTTCTACATGAAGGAGAACCCGGCCGATACGCGCACCGTGTTGTGCGACGACCTGCTCGCACCGGAAGGCTACGGCGAGATCATCGGTGGTTCACAGCGCGAAGACGATTACGATCGACTGCTCGCGCGTATCAAGGAAGAAGGTCTGCCAACGGAGGAGTACGGCTGGTATCTCGACTTGCGCAAGTACGGCACCTTCACGCATTCGGGATTTGGCCTGGGACTCGAGCGCACCATCGGATGGATTTGCGGTCTGCATCATATCCGGGAAGTCATTGCGTTCCCGCGTCTCATGCATCGTCTGCGCCCGTAAGTGCAACCCGATGCTGTCAATGCGGCGTGCTCGCTTCCAGTAACGCTACTCGCCGCGCTTGACCTCGTTCCACAGCTCATCCTGCGCCTCGAGTGTGAGATCGCGAAATACGATGCCTCGCGATTCAGCAAGTTCCTCCATGCCGCGAAAGCGACGCACGAACTTGTGATTCGCACCGTCGAGCGCGAGTCCGGCGTGCACGCCCGTCTTGCGGCACAGGTTCACCACCGCAAAGAGCAGGTCGCCAAGCTCGCTCTCGAGCTTCGCTGCGTCGCGCACACCACCGTCGTCATCGATCCAGGCGCTCACCTCTTCCACTTCCTCGCGTACTTTCTCGAGCGGACCGCGCGCATCCGGCCAGTCAAATCCGACGCCCGCGGCGCGGTCCTGCAGCCTGTGCGCTCGATGCAGCGCCGGCAGGCCGGTCGCCAGACCTTCGTCGATGAAGCGACGCTTCTGCGCCTTCATGGCTTCCCAGTCGCGCTTGACACCGTCGCCGTACAGATGCGGGTGACGAGCGCGCATCTTGCCCACCAGCGCGCCGGCCACATTGTTGATCGTGAATGCGCGGCGTTCCTCGGCGATTACCGCATGAAAGAGCACCTGCAGCAGCACATCGCCGAGTTCGTCACGCAGCGTCGCATCGTCGCCTTCCGCAATTGCGTCATCGACTTCGGCCGCCTCCTCCACAAGATATGGTCCCAACGAGCGGTGCGTCTGCGCCGCATCCCATTCGCAGCGCGCGCGCAGGTCGCGCATCAGCGCCATCGCTTCGTCGAGCGTGTTCTCTTCGTGCATTCGGATTCTCCCGTACCTGGACTCGCTTGCCACGCGACCTGGATCACCCGCGCGATCTTCCCGTCGTTCACGGGGTACGCCCGCGCATGACTGCGGCAATATACGAGACTGGTTCAGCGAACGACGTGGTCGAGCATCCTCGTGCATGGTGCGTAGTCGATCTCGACGCGCTTCGGCACAATGCTGCGCGACTGAAGCAACGCGCTGGTGTGCCGCTCATTGCCATGGTCAAGGCGGATGCGTACGGCCTCGGCGCCGAGCAGGTCGCGCGAGCGCTGGACGCCCCGTGGGCCCTGGGTGTGGCCACCGTGGCTGAAGGCGAGCGATTGCGAGCCTCCGGATGCGTCGACCGCATTTTCTGCTGCACGCCGGTGAGTGCGGACGAGCTCCCGGCGATGGCTGCGGTGCGCATGATTCCGTCGTTGCATCGTGCGGAAGAGATCACCGAGTGGACGAGAATCACAGAGCAGCCCTGGCACCTGTCGATCGATACTGGAATGAATCGGGCCGGCATAGCCTGGCATGACGTCGCTTCACTGCGCGACATTGTCGCAGCGCATGCACCGCAGGGCGTCTATACACATTTTCATTCGGCACAACTCGACGACGGTTCACGCGCCGAGCAGGAAAGTCGCTTTCAGTCTGCGCTGAACACGCTGCAGCTGCCAGCTGGAACACTGCAGCACGCGGCGAACTCGTACGCGCTCGACAGCGCATATGGCGGGGGGGGGACGTGGAACCTTGCACGACCTGGTCTGGCGCTCTATGGCTCGCCGTCAGGCACATCGCTCGCGCTTCGTCCGGTGGTGCACGTGCACGCGCGCATTGTCGACCTGCGCTCGGTGGAAGCCGGTGAAACCGTGAGCTACGACGCCACCTGGACTGCAACGCGACCGTCGCGCATTGCCACGGTCGCTCTGGGCTACGCGGACGGATATCGCCGCGCCCTGTCCAATCGCGGAACGATGCTCGTGCGCGGACACCGGGTGCCGGTGGTGGGACTGGTGACCATGGACCTGACCATGCTCGACGTCACGGATGTGTCCTGTGAAGTCGGTGATGTCGTGACGGCGCTTGGGGTATCGCATGTGGCTGCTGCCGACGCGTCGCCCCGCGACTCGCTCGCCCAACCGGTCGCAACGGCATCGGTTGTCCCCGACGTGCTCACCGTCGACGAGGTCGCCGCCAGTGGCGATCTCTCGCCGTACGAGTTGCTGACCGGGTGGCGCTTGCGGCTGCCTCGCGTGTATCGACAGTCGACATGAGCACCACATGACAACCTCGGCATCTAACACGAGCTCGCATCAGCGCAGCGCTGGTGGCGTGCAAAGCTCCCGGCGCGCCCTGCTGCTGGTGCTCGACGGCGTCGGCATCGGCCCGGCGCCCGACTCTGACGCCTAC
>JBGTFN010000032.1:0-7563 GCA_041747275.1 Gemmatimonadaceae bacterium
GCGCAGTATCCGCAGGTGGGCGATACGATCCGCACGAGCAAGGCGCTGTCGAAGGAGACCGAAGCCGACCTCAAGCGCGGCATCGAGGCGTACAACAAGCAGTTCGTCAAGTAAGCCATGGCCAAAGGACGCGAGCTGAAGGGCCGCATCAAATCCGTCGAGAACACGCGCAAGATCACGCGCACGATGGAGATGGTGGCGGCCAGCAAGATGAAGCGCGCCACCGACCGCGTGGCGGCCGCGCGCCCGTACGCGCTCGCGCTCGGCGAAGTGCTGGCGCGTCTCGTGCGACCGGAAATCGCGGAGAAGTTTCCGCTGCTGCGTCAGCCGGGAACAAAGCGCAAAGTCGCAGTGGTGCTGCTGACCGCCAATCGAGGATTGTGCGGCGCGTTCAACACCAATCTCATTCGTGAGGCGCGCGTGCGTGTTTCCGAGATGGAAGCGCAGGGCACGCAGGTCGAGTTGCACATCGTCGGCAAGAAAGGCATTGCCTTCTTCAAGTATCTTGGCCGCTCGATCACGTCGGAGCGCATCGACATCGGCGACCGTCCGTCGGCCGCTGAAGCGGCGTCGCTCATCGACACGCTCACCGAGCGTTTCGCGGAGGGCGACCTTGATGGCGTGTACATCACGTACGCGAAGTTCCAGTCGGCGTTGTCCACGCCACCAACGACGGAGCAGGTAGTGCCGGTGGTTCCGCCGGCCACGCAGGGCGCGCCTCGCGATTTCCTGCTGGCGCCGAATGCGGAAGCGATTGTGGAATCGCTGTTGCCCGCGTACGTGCGCAACATGGTGTATCGCGCGCTGGTGGAAACCGTGGCCGGTGAGCAGAGTGCGCGCCGCACCGCCATGAAGAATGCGACGGACAATGCGAGCGACATGATCACGTTGCTGCGTCGCACGTACAACTCCGCGCGTCAGGCGCAGATCACGCAGGAAATCGCGGAAATCGTGGGCGGCGCTGCCGCACTCGAGTGATCGCGCCTTTCATTTTCGTTTCGTAATTCCTTCATTCTGATATAGCCATGGCCACGACCGCCGCTCCGACGCTCACCGTCGGCAAGATCGTTCAGGTAATCGGTCCCGTCATCGACGTTTCGTTCGAGGCGGACCATCTTCCCGAGTTGTACAACGCGCTGCGCATCGACACGAAGGCGCCCGACGGTTCGCACATCAAGGTGACGGCCGAGGTGCAGCAGCACATCGGACGCAACCAGGTGCGCGCAGTTGCCATGTCCACCACCGACGGTGTGGTGCGCGGCATGGAAGTGATCGACACCGGCGCGGCCATCACGGTGCCGGTCGGCGCGCCTGCGCTTGGCCGCATCCTCAACGTGCTCGGCGATCCGGTGGACGACGGTGCGGACATTCCGGCCGACGCGCTGCGCTGGCCAATTCATCGCAAGCGCCCGGATTTCGTGGCGCTCGAGCCCAAGACGGAAGTCTTCGAAACGGGCATCAAGGTCGTTGACCTCGTCGCCCCGTTCGTGAAGGGTGGAAAGATCGGTCTCTTCGGCGGCGCCGGTGTCGGCAAGACGGTCATCATTCAGGAACTCATCAACAACGTGGCCAAGGGTCACGGTGGCAAGTCGGTGTTCTGCGGCGTGGGGGAACGCACGCGTGAAGGCAACGACTTGTACCTCGAGTTTCAGGAAGCGGGCATTCTCGACAAGGTGGCACTTATCTATGGCCAGATGAACGAGCCGCCGGGAGCGCGCCTGCGCGTCGGCCTCGCCGGTCTGACCGTGGCCGAGTACTTCCGTGATGTCGAGCGTTCGGACGTGCTGGTCTTCATCGACAACATCTTCCGCTTTACGCAGGCCGGTTCCGAAGTGTCGGCACTGCTGGGCCGCATGCCCAGCGCCGTGGGTTACCAGCCCACGCTGGCCACGGAGATGGGCGAGTTGCAGGAGCGCATTACATCCACCAAGGACGGATCGATCACGTCGGTGCAGGCGATTTACGTGCCCGCCGATGACCTGACCGACCCGGCGCCAGCGGCGGCCTTTGCCCATCTGGACGCTACGGTCGTGCTCAACCGAAAGATCACGGAGCTTGGCATCTATCCGGCCGTGGACCCGCTCGACTCCACGTCGCGCATCCTCGACGCGCAGTACCTCGGCGAGCGTCACTACAACGTCGCGTCGCTCACGCAGCGCATCCTGCAGCGCTACAAGGAACTCCAGGACATCATCGCCATCCTTGGCATGGACGAGCTGTCGGAAGATGACAAGCGCATCGTCGGACGCGCGCGCCGTCTGCAGCGCTTCATGTCCCAGCCGTTCCACGTGGCCGAGCAGTTCACGGGCATTCCCGGAAAGTACGTGAAGCTCGAAGAGACGATCTCGTCGTTCGAGCGCATCTGCGAAGGCGAGTTCGACAAGTTGCCCGAGCAGGCGTTCTTCATGGCTGGCGGCGTGGACGACGTGGTAGCGAACGCCAAGAAGCTCCAGGGCTGAGGCGAGCGTGGCTGGAACGTTGCAGGTCTCCGTGATTTCGCCGGAGCAGGTGCTGTTCGAAGGTCCGGCGTCGTCAGTGACGGCGCCGGCGTTCGACGGCGAGATGGGGATTCTGCCCATGCATGCGCCGCTCATGACGTTGCTCGGCAACGGCACGCTGCGCATCGAGTCCACGGGAGGCGTCAAGCAGTTTCGCGTCTCGGGCGGCTTCCTGCAGGTGGTGGACGACACGGTGCGCGTCGTAACTGAAGAAGCCAGCGCGTTGGTGTAGCATTCGTCGAGTGCCGGGAGACCGGCGCTCTGCGAAGAAGCGGAGACCACGTCATCGTCGGTCTCCGTTTTTGCATTCGTGGCATGCGTCACCGGATCGTGCGGGGGCGTGCGCAACCATTTAGGGCTTTGGAACCGTCCAAGGGAAGTACCGTACTATCACCGATGCCTTACTGTCGCTCACTCCCGGAGACATGCATGTCAACTGTTTCGTCCCATCGCGCTCTGTCGCAGCCGTCGTCCATTGCTCGGCGCGTTCGTTCGGTACTGAAGCTCGGCGTGGCACTCAGCGCGGTTGTCGCCATCGCGCCGCAGGCGATCGAGGCGCAGGCGCTCAACTATCCCGCGCTGCAGATTCCCTCGGTCTCGGATCGTGACTACACGGGCGCGGCGGTCGGCAGTAACGGCACGATGCTGATGTTCCAGTGGCGCGAGGGCCTGACTACCGATTCGCATTGGGGCCTTGACGTCGGACTGTATGATCCGAGTGTAGACGGCGCGAAAACCGCGCTCTTCTTTGCTGGCAACTTTGGTTACGACCTGATTCGTGCAACTGACGATCAACCGCTGGACATGCTGCTTACCGCAGGCGCGGGATTTTCGGTGGCCAGCGGCCGCACCAGCGTGCGCGTACCGGTCGGGCTGGTACTCGGACACCGCTTTGAGCTCGATCAGGGTTTTGCCGTCACGCCGTTCGTGCATCCGCGGCTCTCGGTGGACATCTGCTCGAGTTGTTCGGTGAACGGCCGAAGCAAGTCGGATGTCTCGCTCAACTTCGACGTCGGCGGAAGCTTCGAAGTGAACCAGTTCCTGGCGGTGCGGCTGTCGGCGTTGTTCAGCGGCGCCGAGCAGTACGGCAGTGAAAACGCGCTGGCCGTTGGACTGACGTGGACGCCAGCGGGGCTGAGGCGGTAAGGGGGCGACGCAGGGCAGGGCTCGTCGCGGAGATTGTCAAACCGTTCACGGTGACGGTCAACGGTTTTCGGTCAACGGTCGTTGTCGCGCGACGATTGGCGTGAGCAGAGAGATGACGCGCTGAGTGCTGCCGAGCCCGGAGCGCACCAGGGATTGCGCGCTCGCGCCGGCCTCGGCGCGCAGTCGCTCGTTTCGCGTGAAGTCATTGAGCAGCGCTCGCAGTTGCTCGGACTTGGAGGCGGCAAAGGCGCCGCCTGTCGCGACCAGTTCGCCGGCTTCGCGGGCATTGCTGTGGCGGGGGCCAAAGATCACGGGCAGGGAGAAGGCGGCCGGTTCGAGCACAGAGTGCAGGCCGGCATCGTGAAAGCCGCCGCCGACAAACGCGATGGTGCCGAGCGCGTAAAGTTCGCCGAGAATGCCGACCCGGTCGACGAGCAGCACACGCCAGGGCGTCGAAGGAGAAGTTTCCGCCTGCGAGAGGCGCGTGAGCGACAGTGCCTGCTGATCGGCCCAGCGCTCGATGGGCTGCAGATGGCCGGCGGTGGGTTCATGCGGCGCGATGATCACGCGCGCCGTGGGATTGGCGGAGAGCCATGCCTGCACGGCGGGCAGCAGCACGATTTCGTCGGCGGGCCAAGTGGAACCACAGACGAGCACCGGTCCGGATCGGCTGCCGAGCAGCGCGCGCACCGCGTGCTCAGGAGTTACGGCCTGCGCACGCGCCCACACCTGATCCATGCGCGTGTCGCCGGTGACCTCAACGCGATCGCGCTGCACGCCAAGTTCAACGAGCCGCGCCGCGTCGTCAGTGGAAATTGCGCCGACGGCGTCGAGTGAGGCGTAGGCATCACGCAGGAGCGCTCCTGCCCAGGCGCCCTGCCGTCCGGAGTTGGGCGCGAGTGTCGCACTGACCAAGGCCGTTCGCACCCCCCGCGAGTGAGCGGTTTCTGTGAGCACCGGCCATACGTCGAGCTTCACGAAGGCCAGCACGTCCGGCTTCCATGCGTCAAGCAACACGCGGGCCTCACGCGCGCCATCGAACGGCAACACCTCACACAGGTCCACGTCGAGCTTGCGCGCGAACGCGTCCGCACTCGGCGAGAAGTATGTGTACGCCAGCTGCCAGTCGGGATGTGCAGCGCGCAGCGCCTGGAGCACTGGTCGTGCCTGCAGTCCCTCCCCCACCGAGGGCGCGTGCAACCACACCAGCGGACGCGTCGCATCGCGCGCGGCGCCACTCTCGCGTATGCGATCGAGCACACCGCGACGCGCGCGCAGTGATCGCACGAGTTTGGACTCATGCGATGGTGCAGCGCGGCCGGCGATGGTTGCAGCGAGGCGTGCCGCGGAGACAGCGGTGGCCCAGAACGGGCGCAGTACGGGATGCAGGGGCGTACCTGTCCGGAAATGAAGGGAAGAACACAGTATACGACAGAATGCGCGCCACGATGGTATCGAGGCTATCGTGCGATGGGTACGTGATGAGCACGCGTCATGCCCTCACGTCGCCCACTTCGACAGGGCCCGCCAGTCTTCCTCCTCACCGTACGCCCTCGCGCCATGTTCACGTCGCTATCGTTCCGTCGCGCTGCCCTCGCTTGCGGCCTGCTGTTGCTACCCACTTTCCCGCTCGCCGCGCAGCCCGTGACGCCATCCGTCGATCCCACGCTTTTCGGCGGGATGCGGTACCGGATGGTCGGGCCCTTTCGCGGCGGCCGGTCCACCGCGGTGGCTGGAATTGCCGAACAGCCGTTCGTGTTCTTCATGGGCACGACCGGCGGCGGTGTGTGGAAGACTGATGATGCCGGCACGCATTGGACATCCGTGTCCGACGGCTACTTCGACAACGGCAATATCGGCGCGATCGATGTCGCCGACAGCGATCAGCGAACCGTGTACGTGGGCACGGGATCGGCATCGATTCGTGGCAACGTGTCCGTGGGCACCGGTGTCTGGAAATCGACTGATGCCGGCGCGACCTGGCGTCACATCGGGCTGCGTGAATCGGGCGCGATCGGCAAGCTGGTCGTACATCCGGCTGATCCGAATGTTGTGTACGTCGCGGCACTCGGTCATCCGTTTGGACGCAACCCCGAGCGCGGCATCTATCGCACGATGGATGGTGGTACCACGTGGCAGCACGTGCTCGCGCTGAACGACAGTACGGGCGCAGTCAGCATTGTGATGAGTCCGGACAATCCGCGCGAGCTGTGGGCCGGCATGTGGCGTGCTGAACGCAAGCCGTGGACGATCATCTCCGGCGGGCCGGAGGGGGGACTGTACCGATCGCGTGATGGTGGTGACACGTGGAGCAAGCTGAGCGGCGGCTTGCCTGAAGGCATCGTGGGCAAGGTGGGCGTCACGCAGTCGCAAGCCGATCCCAACCGGCTTTGGGTGCTCATCGAAGCCGATCCCGCCGGCGGACTATATCGGAGCGACGATCGCGGTGAGACATGGACGCGCGTGAATGAGGAGGCGCGTGTGCGCGGTCGCGGTTTCTACTACACGCACGTGCGCGCCGACCCGGTGCGTCGCGACGTGGTCTACGTGATGAATGTGCCACTGTTGCGCTCCACGGACGGCGGCGCAACGTTCAGCGTGATTCCGGTGCCGCACGGCGATACGCACGATATGTGGATCAATCCCACCAACCCGGACATTTTCGCGCTCTCCGACGATGGTGGCACGGTGGTCACGCTCAACGGCGGCCGTACGTTCAGCACGGTATACAACCAGCCGACGGCCGAGTTGTACGACGTACAGGTGGACAACGCCACGCCGTATCGCATCTACGGATCACAGCAGGACAACAGCGCGATCAGTGTGCTGCAGCGGCGGCTGCACAACTCGCTGCGTCCACAACAGGAGTGGGGCTACGCGTCGGGGTGCGAAACGGGACCCGTCGCCGTACACCCTGATCATCCGGAAACGATCTGGGGCGGCTGCTACGGCGGCTTGATCAACCGCTATCACGTGCCGAGCGATACGCGCGTGAGTGTGAAGGTTACGCCGGAAGCGAACACCATGGCGCCGCGCGAGATGCAGAATCGCTGGCAGTGGGTCGCGCCGATCGTGGTGTCGCCGCTCGAACCGCGCACCATTTTTCACGCCAGCCAGTATCTCTATCGCAGCCGGGACGGCGGGGACTCGTGGACGCGCATTTCATCTGACCTCACCACCAATGACACCATGTTGCAGGGGTGGGCGGGCGAACCGATATCCACCGAAACCTCGGGTGTGGAGACGTTCACCACGATCTTCGCGGTGGCGCCGTCGCCGCACGATGCTCGCACGATCTGGGTGGGTACCGACGACGGACGCGTTCATCTCACACGCGATGACGGTGCGACGTGGTCCGACATCACCCCTTCCGGCATGCCCGCTCGCGGCACGGTGAACCGCATCGATGTATCGCCACACGATGCTGCGCGCGCGATCATCGCGGTGCAGCGCTACCGTGAGGACGATTTCGCGCCCTACATCTTTCGCACAAGCGATCATGGGCAAACGTGGACGCGGCTGAGCAACGGCAGCAACGGCATTCCGGCGGATCACCCGGTGCGCGTGGTGCGCGAAGACGATGTGCAGCGAGGCCTGCTCTACGCGGGCACCGAGTTCGGCATGTTCGTGTCGTTCAACGATGGCGAAACATGGCAGTCGCTTCAGCTCAACCTGCCGGCCACGCCGGTGACGGACCTCAAGGTGCATCGCGGGGATCTCGTGCTGTCCACGCAGGGCCGATCGTTCTGGGTGCTCGATGATCTGAACCCGCTACGTGAGCTTGCCGCGGATGTCGCAGGAGCACTCGGCCGTGAGCTTGCAGGTGACCTCGCGGCGCAGGCCGCACCAGGCCGTCCCATCAGCGCCGCCGCTCCGAGCGCGGTTCGGCTTTACACGCCGCGTCCGGCCGCGCGCGGCC
>JBGTFN010000033.1:0-12892 GCA_041747275.1 Gemmatimonadaceae bacterium
CTGTCCAAAGTGGGTGGCGAAGTGAAGGACCCGCGGCGCGCCCATCGGCCGCCGGACCGTCTGCCGGAAGCGGGCCGGGAAAAAACACCGCCTTCAGGATGAACAGTTGCGCGATGGCACACAGCGCAACGCCAGCCCAGAACAGCAGGTCGTGTACAGCAGCAGACATGGATATCAGGGCGCGGGAACGCCGCCTCGGAAACTGGCGCGACTACGAGTCCGCAACGCGATCAACGCGTCGGGAAACCAACCTGCGAAACTTCGCCCCCGTGCGGGATGGCGGCAAGCGTACTAGTTTCGCCCACCATGCCCACCTCCCCTCCCGTGGCGACTGCCGCGCCTTCGAAAGAGCTGCCCCGACAGCTCGGCCTGTTCTCCGCCATCGCCGTGCTCGTTGGCTCGACGATCGGCTCCGGCATCTTCAGATCGCCGGCCGGAATTGCGGAGCGTCTGCCTGGCCCCGCACCGATGCTCATCGTCTGGGCGGTGGGCGGCCTGTTCGCACTCTGCGGCGCGCTCACGTTGGCCGAGATCGCGGGGGCGCTGCCGCGCACGGGTGGGATCTACGCGTACATCCGGGAAGGGTGGGGCAGGCTTCCGGCCTTCCTGTTCGGCTGGACGGAGCTGCTGCTCGTGCGCGCAGCGGCGCTTGGCGCAATCTCGATCACCTTCGCCGAGTACTTCATGCGCGGCATCGGCTTCGATCCGGAGCTTGAGCCGTACGCGACGTACGCCCGGTTTCTGGCGGCTGCGGCGTTGGCGCTGATGGCCACGATCAATATCGTAGGCCTGCGCTGGGGCTCGATGGTGCAGAATGTAACCACCATCGCCAAGTACGGTGGTTTGATGATCATCATCCTGCTCGCCTTTGCGCTTGGCCTGCCCAAGACGGGCGGGCATTTCACGCCGGCGGTGCCGCCGGGCAGCTTCTCCGTGGGAGCGTTCGGGCTGGCCCTGGTCTCGGTGCTGTGGGCGTTCGACGGCTGGCAGGACCTGTCCAAAGTGGGTGGCGAAGTGAAGGACCCGCGGCGCAACCTGCCGCGCGGCATCATCATCGGCACGCTGGCGGTCATCTTCATCTACCTGCTCGCGAATCTGGCGTACCTCTCGGTGCTGCCGATCGAGGAAATCCGCACGGCCCGCCTGGTGGCGGCTGACGTGGCCGAACGCCTGGTGGGCCCCATCGGCGTGACGCTGGTGTCGCTCACGGTGCTGGTGAGCACGTTCGGCTCGATCAACGGCTCCATGCTCACCGGTCCGCGGGTGTTCTTTGCGCTGGCCGACGACAAGCTGTTCTTCAACAAGGTCGCGTCGGTCCACCCGAAGTATCAGACGCCCTATGTGGCGATCGGGCTCGCGGCCGTGCTCGGCATCGGTTTTGTGCTGCTGCGTTCGTTCGAGCAGCTGGCGGACATTTTTGTGACCGCGTCGCTCGTGTTCTACATCCTTGGCGTGTCGGCCATCTTCCCGCTGCGTCGGCGGCCAGACTGGAATCCGTCGGTGCGCGTGCCGCTGTATCCCGTGGTGCCGCTGCTCTTCATCGCGGCCACGCTGTTCCTGCTGGTGAACGCGGTTGTGGATCCTGGAGCACGGCTCGGGACGTTGGCTGTGCTGGGCGTGATCGCGGCCGGTATTCCCGTCTACTACGCCACGGTGGGTCGGCGCGCCTGAGCTAGACGCAGTCGGTGAAGTGCCCGCGGCGCACCCCAAAGCTGGTCCTCGCTGGGGTGTCGGTCGCGCGCGGAAGAATGACGTCGCAGGACGACAGCGACTCGGCGCGGTCACCCGTCGTGACGCGGCGGTTACATGACGGCGTTGTTTGACTTCTCTCCATTGAGATAGTTTTGACCTGTTGGTACATCGCCGCACCATGGGTAAGTCGACCCCGGGCCGGCCTTCGCAGGTATTCGAAATCTTTTTGGAGCATTCTCATGCATCGTATTGCACGTCGGTTGGCGTTCGCAGTTGCCGCCGCGTTTGTCATCGTCATTGGCGTCCAACCGCTCGGCGCTCAGGTCACCACCGCCTCCATGCGTGGTGCGGTCACCGGTGAGAACGCTGCGCCCCTCGAGGGCGCGCGCATTGAGGCCATTCACACGCCATCCGGCAGCCGGTACGCCACTGTCACTCGAGCGGACGGACGATTCTTCCTCCCCGCCATGCGCGTGGGTGGTCCGTATGAAGTGATCGTCACTCGTATCGGCTACGAGCGTGCCACGCGCGATGGCATCCAGCTTTCTCTTGGTGCGGCGACGGACGTCGACTTCAGGATGTCGCAGGTGGTGACCACCATCGCCGGCGTCACCGTCACCGGTGAAGCGGGCATCATCAGCTCGGCGCGCACCGGCGCAGCGACGTCAGTGGCCTCCGAGCAGATCGAGCAGCTGCCCACGATCTCGCGCCGACTTGGCGATTTTGTGCGCCTTACACCGCAGGCCAGCGGCAACTCGTTCGCCGGCACCGACTCCCGCCTGAACAACATCACGGTTGACGGTTCGTACTTCAACAACTCGTTCGGGCTTGGCAGCGTGCCGGGTGACCGTACGGGCGTGGCGCCGATCTCGCTGGACGCCATCGAGCAGGTGCAGGTGAACATCGCGCCGTTCGACGTGCGCCAGAGCAACTTCACGGGTGCGGCAGTGAACGCGGTGACCAAGAGCGGCACGAACGAGGTAAAGGGCTCGCTCTACTACCTCACGCGCAATCAGGATTTCATCGGCAAGAATGCCGGCGCCAATCCGTTCGATCCTGGCGTCAGCAAGTTCAGCAACATCGGTGTGACACTGGGCATGCCGATCATCAAGGACAAGCTGTTCTTCTTCGGCAGTTTCGAAGACGACGGTATCACGGAGCCGGGCACCAACTTCACCGCCAATACCGGCGGACAGACGCCGGCTGGCAATACGACGCGCGTGCTGCAGTCGGACCTCGATGGCCTGAGCTCGTTCCTGCAGCAGAACTTCGGCTACGAGACCGGACCGTATCAGGGCTACGATTCCGAGACGCCGTCGCGCCGATTCCTCGGCAAGCTCGATTTCAACCTGAACGAGAACAACAAGTTCAGCGTGCGCTACTCGGAGCTCGAGTCCTCCACTGACGTTCTCGCGTCGAACTCGAGCTCGCTGGGCTTTGGCAACCGTCGCACGCGCACCGATGCGCTGAACTTCCGGGGCACGAACTACAGCATCCTGGAAAATCGCAGCTCGCTCGTAGGTGAGTGGAACTCTACCTTCGGCGGCAACAAGAGCAACCAGCTCATCCTCGGCTACGACAAGAGTGACGAGAGCCGCGGTGCGGCCGGTGAGCTGTTCCCGCTGGTTGACATCCTCGAGAGCGGCGCGACATACACGTCGTTCGGCACCGAGCCCTTCACGCCGAACAACGAGCTGCGCTACAACAGCTTCCAGCTTCAGAACAACTTCACCATCTACGGTGACAAGCACGAGACGACGTTCGGCGTGAGCTTCGAGCGCTACGAGTCGGAGAACGTGTTCTTCCCCGGCTCGCAGAGCGCGTATGTGTACAACTCGCTTGCGGACTTCTACACCGACGCGAACGACTACATCGCCAACCCCAACCGCACCACGTCGCCGGTGCAGCTGCGGCGCTTTCAGGTGCGATGGTCGAACATTCCCGGTCAGGACAAGCCGGTTCAGCCGCTCGAGGTCAACTACAGCGGTGTGTACGCGCAGGACAAGTGGCGTGTGCGGGACAACTTCAGCGTGACCTACGGTCTGCGTATCGAAGTCCCGGTGTTTGGTGAAACGGGCTTCACGAACGCTCTGGCCGACAACCTTACGTTCCGCGATGCCGAGGGCAACGCGGTGCAGTATGAGACAGGCAAGCTGCCCGACGCGAATCCGCTCTTCTCGCCGCGCCTCGGCTTCAACTGGGACGTGAAGAACGACCGTAGCACGCAGGTTCGCGGTGGAACGGGCGTGTTCACCGGGCGACCTGCGTACGTGTGGATCTCCAACCAGATCGGCAACACCGGCGTGCTCACGGGCTTTGAACAGCGTGACAACGTAAATACGCGGCCGTTCAATCCGGACCCGGATTTCTACAAGCCGCAGAATGTGACCGGCGAACCGGCGTCCTCGTACGAACTGGCGCTCACGGAACCCGACTTCCGCTTTCCGCAGATTTGGCGCACCAACCTGGCTGTCGATCAGCAGCTTCCGTATGGTCTTGTCGGCACTGCAGAGTTCCTGTACAGCCGCGATATAAACGGCATCAATTACATCAACGCCAACCTCTCTGACCCCAGCACGAGCTTCACGGGCGCTGACAACCGTCCGCGCTGGGCGGCCGGCAACCGCATCAACAGCAACGTTTCGAGCGCCGTGGTGCTGCAGAATCAGGCAGAGGGCTCCGCTTGGAACGTCTCCGGCTCGCTCGAGCGCGCGTTCGCCAACGGTTTCTTTGCCAAGGCTGCCTACAGCTACGGCATGGCACGCAACACGGTCGATGCAGGCTCGATCGCGTTCGGCTCGTGGAACAACAATGTGCACTCCGGCAATCCGAACACGCCGGGCGTGGGAATCTCGGGCAATGCCGTTGGACACCGCTTCTTCGGTGCGATGTCGTACAAGAAGCAGTACTTCGGCTTTGGCGCCACGGGCGTCTCGCTCTTCTTCGAAGGCCGAAACGCCGGGAACGGCGCGTACACTTATTCGGGCGACCTGAACGGCGACGGCGGTACCTCGAATGATCTGCTGTACATCCCGCGCAATGTCGAGGAAATGAACTTCGAGCAGTACACCCTGCCCGCGAATCAGGGCGGCACGACGTTCACGGTTGCGCAGCAGGAAGCGGCGTGGGAAGCGTTCATTCAGCAGGACGACTATCTGCGCAGCAACCGCGGCTCGTACGTGGAGCGTGGTGCGGTGTTCCTTCCGATCGTCTACAACACCGATCTCAGCGTCACGCAGGATCTCTTCACGCGGGTCGGCGGCCAGAAGAACACGCTGCAGGTGCGCCTGGACATTCTCAACGTCGCCAATCTGCTCAACAACGACTGGGGCACCGGCTATCGATTCGTGCAGACGCAGCCGCTGGTGGCTCGCGGCGCGGATGCCAACGGCGCGGCGCGGCATCGCTTCCGCAACGTCGGCCAGGAACTGCTTGCTCCGCAGTCGTTCGAGCGCACCGCCGGACTCGGCGATGTGTGGCGCATGCAGCTTGGCTTCCGCTACATCTTCAACTGATGCATTGAACCGACGCTGGCGCAGGGCCAAGCGCCCGATCGCCAGCCGATGTCCCAAACCGAACCGCCCTCTGCCAGCCGGCAGGGGGCGGTTTTGTCTCGCGCTGATATCTGCGGAGCGACTTGCAGAATTCCGCTGAACTGCTTCGTTTGTAACGGACGTTACCTGCCCGTGACCAGGCCCAGCGCCTTCTGCGAGCCACGGCACGTTTGCTTCCGGTGGTAGCTCCTGCCCGTCTTCGCGGGCCTCCCCCACGATCTGGCTCACTTCTCAACGAATGCCTGATTCCTTCGAATTTTTTTTGCGCCCCTCGCGCTGGGACATGAGGCGCTGGAGCGCTCGCTCCCTGTCCGCCGTGGCCGCGCTGAGCCTGTTCGCGCTCGGTGCGTGCGATGAGGCGCTCGCCCCCGAGGGCAAGTCGGCCGCGGTCGACGTGCGCATCTATCTCGATCGCGACGCCTCCGGTACGTTCACCGCTGCCGACAGCGGCCTGCCCAACGTGGCGCTCACGCTTTCGTCGACTGACGGTGCGGGGCTCACTGCCCAAGCGACCTCTGACGCTCAGGGCGTTGCCACCTTCCCGGAGGTCACGCCGGGTGCATACAGCCTTACCCTGCCGGCGACGGCGCCCGCTGGCACGGTGCTCAGCACGTCGGTGACCCCGCGGGTGGTGGTGAGCGCGATCGGGCAGGTGCAGGTCACGGAGATTCGCTACAGCTGGATTCCGGGGACAATCACGGGCCGGATCTTCAGGGATGACGATGGCTCGGGAGACTTCAGTCAAGGCGACACGCCCGGAGCGGGCCTCTACGCCGTGCTTTCGCAGGGCGGCATCACACGCGACTCGGTCATCGCGGACAACGAGGGCCGGTATTCGTTCCGATTCCTGACGCCCGGCACGTATACGCTGCGTCTCGAGAACCCGGGCAGCATCACCTATGCGAACGGTGCAACGCGCACGGTGAACGTGACGGCTGGCGCGACGAACAGCCTGAGCGCCGTCTTCACGGGTGCCCTGGTCATCCCCGTGGCTGAGGCGCGGACGCGATCAATTGGCTCGACTGTCGCGGTGGTTGGGGTGGTGACCGTACGACCTGGTCGATTCACGTCCGGAAGCGGGGGAGTCAACTCCGAAATCTTCGTGCAGGATGCAACCGGCGGCATCTCCGTGTTCACCGTGCCCACCGCGGACAGCGCCACGCTTGCAGTCGGTGATACCGTTGAAGTTTCCGGTGCGCTCGGCGCCTTCAACCAGCAACTTCAGATCGTTACGCCCAGGGTAACGCGGCGCTCCGGTGGTCCGGTGCCGGCACCGACGCTGCAGTCCGCAGCGCAAGCGGCCTCGCTGGCTCGTGACGGACAGCTGATTCGTGTAAGCAACCTGACCGTACTCTCGGTGCAGACGGGGACCAATCCCGCCTTCACGGTTTTCACCGAAGATGCGAGCGGAACGGCATTGCAGGTGCGTGTCTCCGGCGCGAACACCGGATTGACGCGCGCCGACTTCGCGGTTGGCAGTCGCTACAACGTGACGGGCGTGCTCTCGCGCTTCAACGCTACGGCGCAGATCCGCATCCGCGACGTCGCAGATCTCGAGCTGGGCGCGACGATCACGCCGATCGCGACCGTGCGAACTTCAGGAACGAACGGCACCATTTACACCATCGCCGGTCGAATCACCGTACCTCCGGCAGCAATGCCCACCAGCGGCACCAACACGACCAACTCCGAACTTTGGGTGCAGGACGCAAGCGGCGGCATTGCCGTGTTCTCCGTCCCCACGGCTGACACCACGGTCTACCAGGTCGGCAATACGGTCGAAGTCACCGGCGTTCGCGGCGCGTTCAGCCAGCAGTTGCAGCTCACATCGCCCACGGTGGTGCGCACCGGTGCCGGCTCGCCAGTTGCTCCTGTCGTGCAGACGATCGACCAGGCGCTGGCCTTCGAACGCGAGGCGCAACTGATCACCGTCAATGACTTCGTCGTCACGTCGGTCCAAACCGGAACCTCGGCAGCATTCAACGTCAACGGTACGGTTGACGGCAAGGCCCTGGTGGTCCGAGTGGCGGGTGCACTGCGTGGTATCTCTCGTGCGAGCTTCACCGTTGGCTCGTCGTACGACGTCACCGGAATTCTCACCCGCTTCAACACAACCGCGCAGCTCAAGGTGCGGTTTGCGAGCGACATCACCCCATGAAGCAACTCATGAAGGAATCACTAATCTCCGTCGCAGCTGTGCGCCGAACGCTGTTGCCGCTGCTCGCGGCCAGCGCGATGCTCGGCGCGTGCGTCGATGATCCGGAGCCGCTCTCGCCCGTTGCAGAGACGGGTCGCGTTGCGGGTATCCTCTTTTTCGACCGTGATAATAACAGTGTCTATACGCCGACCGCCGGGGACTCAGTGATGCCGGGCGTCACGGTGCGACTGCTCGATCGCGGCACCAGGAACGTGCTCGCGTCGGGTATCACCTCCGCCGACGGCCGATACTCACTCGTCGTGCCCGTTGGCACGCATGATCTCGACGTGGTGCGCAGCTCGGACATCATCGCCAGCCAGTTTGTGTGGTGCGGTGCGCGTCCGAGCGTGTATCGCAACGAAGAGACCTTCGTCTCCACGCCGCTCAAGTTCGGCTGTGTGGTGCGCATCAACGTGGCCAAGCCGAATCCGCTCGGCACCACGGTCACGATTGCCGGCGTCGTCACGGCGCAGCCGGGCCGCTTCCGCAACGACAATCTCTACATGCAGGATCCGACGGGCGGCATTCAGGTGTTCGGCGTCGCCGCATCGCTCGGTTTGGTCGAAGGTGATACGATCGAAGTGACCGGCGAGCTTGGTGCGTTCAACGATCAGTTGCAGATCACCGCACCGCGCATCGGCGCCAATATCCGACGTGGCGGAACCCTCCCGGACCCCGTCGAACTCACCACCGCGCAGGCCGCGTCTGCGACCACGCCACTGTCTACCAATGTTGGACGACTTGTGCGTGTGCGCAGGGTGACCGTCGGAACGTTCGCAAGTGGCAACGCGCCGATCGATGATGGCTCAGGTGCCGCCATCGTTCGCCTCGATGGCAATGCCAACGCCAACATCGGTACCGGTGCTTTCACTGCGGGTCGCTGTTATGACATCACCGGCATTCTCGGATTCTTCCGTGGCGCGACGCTGTTGCAGCCACGCCGCCTGCAGGACGTAACGGAGGTTTCGTGCTCGTGAATCTGGATCGCCCGCGCGTGATGACGCGCCTGGCACTTGCGTGTTCGCGTTTTGCGCGCACCGCGTCTCTCGTCCTCGTCGTTGCGGCCCTGCTCGCGCCGGCGGTGCGAGCGCAGGAAACCACCGGCGCCATTCGGGGCCTCGTCACCGGCACCGACGCGACGCCCGTCGTGGGGGCCGTCGTCACCGCCATCAACGAGGCAACAGGCCTCGTGCGCAATGCCTCGGTCAGCGATGACGGCACCTATGTCATTCGCCTGCTGCCTTCGGGCACCTATCGAGTGTCCGTGCGACGCATCGGCAGTCAGCCGCAGGAGCGCACCGGCATTCGTGTGTCGGTGGGTAGCACGTCCGCGGTCAACTTCTCACTTGCTGACGCAGCCACGACACTCGGTGCCGTAAGCATCACCGGCGCACCGCGCATCGATGTGGCCGACGGTGGCGTGCGGCAGAATGTGTCGCAGGAAGAAATACAGAACCTGCCCACGCTCGGGCGCGACTTCACCGACTTCATCAACCTGTCTGGCCTGGTGAGCCCGACGCCGGAAGCGACGACGGGTGGACAGTTTTCCATCGCCGGTGCGCGGCCGTCGCAGACCAACGTGCAGCTCGACGGCGTAGACGCGAACAACACGTTTTTCGGGGAGAATCGTGGTGGCAGCCGTATCCCGTTCAACTTCTCGATCGAATCGGTCAAGGAGTTCCAGGTCATCACGAACGGATACGATGTGGAGTACGGCAACTACTCCGGCGGCATCATCAACATCATCTCGAAGGGCGGAAGCAACCAGTTTCGCGCGACGGGCTATGGCAACTACCGCGGCGAAGCGCTGACGGCGGAGAACTTCAATGGCACGCCGGTCAGGAACTTTCAGGTGCAGCAGTTCGCGTTTCAGGCGGAGGGCCCGATCATTCGCGACAAGCTCTTCTGGCTGGCGTCGGTGGACGGACAGCGTCGCCGCGAACCGTTTGTGCCGAACGGACCGGGCAATCTGCTCAACCGCGCGAACGATTTCGAAGCGCGTGCGGCGCGGTTCCCCGACTCGGCAGCCAATCTGCTGTCGCAGGCGCAACGCGCTCGCACGACGGCCGACTCCCTCGGACGCTTCTTCAGCATCCTCGAGAACCAGTACGGCGTCACGGATGCGGAGGGTGCCTATGACGAGTTCGCCACTCGCAACGATGTGCTCACAGCCTTCGCGCGTCTTGACTGGAACATCAACGACCGCCATCGGTTGTCGCTGCGCAACAACTGGTCAGACTACGACAACGGCAACGAAACCTTCGGCGGTACGTTCATCGGTGGCCTTTCGCAGGCCGAGGCGTTCAAGAATCGCACCAACTCACTGGTGGGTGAACTCACGAGCGCCTTGGGCGACCGCGTGTCCAACGTCTTCCGCTTTCAGTACTCCACGGAAGACCGCCCCCGCGTGGGCAACAATCTCAAGCCGCAGCTGCGCGTGAACAATGTGAGCACGGGCGAGGCATTCGCGTGGGGCGGGAACAACATCGCCTTCCGCAATCGCCTGATCGAGAACAAGGTGCAGCTCGTCAACAACACCACGATCGATCTGGGCAGGCACACGCTGAAGCTCGGCACGAACAATATCTTCGCACACTACGAAAACGACTTCTGGCTGCAGGGGTCGGGATTCTACACGTTCGACAACCTGGAAGCGCTGGAAAACTTCCAGCCGCTGCAGTACACGCGCAACGTGCGCTCCGACGGACAGCCACCGCGTGCGGTGTTCGATGTGCAGGAGTATTCAGTGTACGCGCAGGATGAGTGGCGCGTCACGCCGCGGCTGATCGCCAACCTGGGTGTACGCTACGATTACTCGCGATTCGGCAACGCGCCGGGACGTGTGGTAGATGCGGAGCGGGCGTTCGGTATCGAGACTGGAGTCGCGCCGATCGACAAGAACAATTTGTCGCCGCGCCTCTCGCTCGCATGGGACCGGAATGGTGATGCGAGCGTGGTCTACCGCGCTGGCGTCGGACTGTTCTACGGTCGGTTGCCGGCGGTACTCGGCTCGAACGTCGCCCTCACCGACGTACCGCTCCAGAACCTGGTCTGCAATGGCAGCGCGGCCGAGGGTGACGACAACGCTCCGCCGCCCGTGCAGAACTATCGCAACTGGGCCGCCAGTGGCGACGAAAATCCGTTCAACTGCGCAGGCGCAGCGGGCATCGGTGGCATCCCGGAGTTTTCGTTCTGGACGCGCGGTTTCGAGATCCCCGAGACGTATCGTGCCAACCTGGGCTACGAGCGGCAGCTCGGCGATCGTATGCGTTTCTCTGCCGACTATCTGTATGCGCTGACCTCAAAGCTGTATACGGTGCGCAACACCAACTTGCGCCAGCCGCTATTCTCGCTGGCCAATGAGGGTGGACGTCAGGTGTATGTGCCGGTGGATCGATTCGCGCCGAATGCATCAGCCGGAAATGATCGTCTGATCAACACCGATTTCGGCAACATCTTCCAGAACTTCTACGACGGCCGTGCGGTCTCGCACGCGGCCACGTTCAACCTGGATCACCGCTTGGGCGCCGAGTCGTCGGTGCGCGCATCGTACACGTATACCACCGCGTCGGACAACAGCTCCTTCTCCTGCTGCACGAGCTTCGCGGGCTGGAGCGACACGCGCATCGGCGCATCGGGTCCGAACGATATCGGCGGCGTCGGCGACACGGACAAGGGCTGGGGCCCATCGGGCTTTGTGCGCAACCACACCGTGATCGTGTCCGGGTTCACGTCGTTGCCACTCGGATTCCGTCTCAGTGGAATCTGGCGCCTGCAAAGCGGCACGCCGTGGGGCCCGGAGCAGGGCGGCGACCTGAATGGTGATGGATTGTCGTTCAACGACCGTCCGTTCATCTTCGCGCCGGACGACTTCCCGGTGAACATTCCGACCAGCATCACTGGCGCCGCGGAGCAGGCAGCCTATGTGGCCGCGCAGCGCGACATCTACCGTGGTTATCTCGATGCGAACTCGTGCATCAGTGAGCACATCGGTTCCATCATTCCGCGCAACACGTGCCGACAGCCGTGGTTCAACCGCCTCGACCTGTCGCTGCGCAACCGCATTCCCACGCGCAATGGTCAGTATGCGGAGCTGAGCTTCGACTTCTTCAACGTGCTCAATGGGCTGGACAAGAAGTGGGGCCGGTACGAGTCGGTCTCGACCCAGCGCCGCAACCTGATGGTACCGGCGTCGTACGACGCCAACAACGAGACGATCCGGTACAACCTTACGGATTTCTTTGGTGATACCACGCCGTTGGGTGCGAATCTGCTGCTGCAGTTCAGCATGCAGGTTGGCGTGAGGTACGTATTCTGATTTGAGTTGCGGTGCCTGCCGCGCGATTTTTCGTGGCAGGCGCGGGGGCTCTGTTCGGAGGGCGAAGGCACCACGGTTCTTGGCCTGATGGACTGGGCCTGACAGCCTGATGGCGAAACTCACTGCGGCCACGGGCCACGGGCCACGGGCCACGGGTCACAGGCCATATGGCGTTCGTTCGATTCGCGCATCAGGCCATATGGCCTGGTCCATCAGGCCAAAAACCGGTCCGCCTCGTACGACGAGCCGAGCCAAAAAGCCCGCCCAACAGTCCGCCCAGCAGCCCGCCCAACAGTCCGCCCCACAGCCCGTGCGCAAGAAACCGCCCCCGCCACGATCACTCGAGCGGGGGCGGTTCTTTTCGGTACTCAGTTAAGCGGAAAACTCGGAATCAACGTCAACAGCTCCGGCCAGTCGATGAACGGATTTCTGTTGCCCTGCGCCCTGAATACCCCCTCGTTCCTCGCCCGCTCCCACGCATCCGGCGGATCCTCCCCCGCCCACGCAACCATCAAGTCCCGCTCCGCCGCAAAGTTCTGCAAACTGTACCCACTCGGCCGCTGCGTATTGTACCGCGTGTAGAAGTACAGCAGCGCGCGCGCCACGTCCCCGCGCTTGCTCGGCCGAGGCTCGAAGACAATCGCTCCGCTGTTGCCATTGGCGTAGCCCAGGCGGCTCACCTCACCCACCGCGGGTGGGTTGCTGCTCGTCCACAGCACCGTGCCGCGAACGATGCCGAACGGGAAATTCGATCGCTGCGAGTTGGCCGTTTCGTCACTCGAGAACAGATGGTGCAGGTCGCTCAGCGAGGGATCGTTTTCCGCGCCTCGGCTGCGTGGCCAGACGTGTTCGGTATTGATGCTCACCGCCGCTGCCGACGCACGCGTCGTCACGCCGACAGCTTCCCGGCCCGTGTACAGGTCCACGATCCACGTGCGATCGCCGCGATCGATGAACGCGTACAGCGAGTCGCGCGCGAACGTGTAGCCCAGTACGCGCTGTCCACGAATGATCTCGTGCACCGAGTTGAGCAGTGCGCTGCCACAGCGGTTTCGCGCCGCGTTGTAGTATCCGCCCGCGATCGTGGGTGGCGTCGTGGTACAGGTGTTGGGCGGCGGATCGGGCGGACCA